>USJF01000027.1 GCA_900554935.1 uncultured Porphyromonas sp. | reverse complement strand
ATCCAACATCGTAAGGCAATAACCTGTAATCACCTGATGCCACCTTCCCGATAATCTATTGAGATACGTGGTCGCCTCGTCAAGGCTGTGTGGCTTCTCCAGAATCTGTCCCTCCAAGACCACCACTGTATCTGCTGTAATCAGTAGGTCACTAGTCTTTAACTGAGGGAGCAAAAACTCAGCCTTGCGACTCGCCAAGAGCTGTGGCACCTCTAGCGGATCCTGCACTTCAATGTGATCCTCTGGTGCGTGGCTAGGACGCACCTCAAAGGTAAGACCCAGCTGTTTTAGTAGTTCTACCCTGCGAGGAGATTGGGAGCCAAGTATGATATTGAGCCCTCTCAACCTTGCCTCTAGTGGATGTGCCACTTTTGCTTTATTCATCATATTTACCAACCAAATGCATGTTCGTCATTAAGCCACAGTCCTTTCATCTTCAGCAACTCCTCAAGCACTGCACGTGCGACCCCTTCACCGCCATTGACAGGTACAATATGGCTGGCAATCGCTTTAGTATCGGGGGAAGCATCCTTAGGTGCTACAGAAAAACCACACGCTTTCATCACTGGGATATCTGGGATATCATCGCCACAAAACATACACTCCGATGCTTCAAGCCCAGTCTTCTGCAAAAAGTCATTGAAAGCGTCCATCTTAAGCCCAGCCCCCATATAAATATGCTGAATGCCTAGCCCTCTATAACGCTTTGGCACACTCTCCGAGTAACCTCCGGAGATAATTCCAAGCACAAGCCCTTGCCTACAAGCTTCTCGTATCGCATAGCCATCCCGAACGTTTACCGTACGCTCTGGTGTCCCTTCGCTATTAATATGGGTGGTCACTCTTGAGAGCACCCCATCCACATCAAATAATACTGCTTTGATATGGCTTAAGTCTGTTGGAAAAGAACTCATATATAATGTAAATCAATGGTCCATAATTGACTCAGTCAGCACCTCATAAATCTCACGTGGTCTCCCCTCTAGAAGTGCCAAGTGTCGCTCAATAGTCCGAGAGTCGTGCCGAATAGCAGGTCCAGTCTGCACCTTCTTAGGCGAAGCCGACAAAGCTTTATCCAGGGTCTCCTTAACTAGAGGTCCTAATAGCTGAAAGTTCAACCCAATGCTATGCAAGACATCATCAGAAAGGGCATAGAGATGATTGACAAAATTACAAGCAAAGACCGAAGCCAAATGCAACTTCACACGCTCCGCACTAGATAGATAATGCACCTGCCTGCTACCTAAAGCCTTCGTGATTTTGCTAATCACCTCTTGAGCTTCGCGGGTATTAGCTTCAGGGAAAATAGGAATATCTGGAATCACTAATGCCCTATTTTCCGAAAAAGTCTGCATAGGATAGAGAACGCCTCGATGCTGTATAGGCGATAAAGCATCCATTGCTGTCCCCCCCGAAGTATGTAGCACCACACCGTTATAATCACTGGGGAAATAACTTGCCACCTCACTAATCGCATCATCCTTCACCGCCATCAGGACAAAATCAACCGGCGAAGCGACCAATTGCACCATAGAATCAACCGCCTTAGCACATAGCTTCTTAGCCAAAGTGATAGCATGTGCCTTCGTAGGGCTATAAAGTACCGAGCACTTCATTCCCCCTTTCACCAGCGCTTCCGCCAAGTGAGTAGCAACCCTGCCACTTCCCACCAATGCGAAGCTACTGCTCTCGCTCTTCATACTTACCTATATAAAGTCTCTCCCATTCCACATCACGCTCACGAGGCTTCAGCATATCCGCTTTTGCCACCTCGCCAATACCAATGATGCAAAGCACCTTATAGCTATCGGGCAAGTCCAACTTATACTTGATATACTCCTCCGCAGTAGCCCCCTTAGGAGACGGACTATCCTCGATATGGCACCAACAAGAGCCAAGATCGTGATCTGTCACAGCTAGTTGGATAAAAGAGGCAGCCACCGCACAGTCCGAGTAAGGGCGCTTGCTCTTATTGCTATCGCTACAAACCACAATAGCCACTGGTGCACCTGCCAAAAACTGGCTACCACGCTCCCTGCACTCACTAAAGTCCTTCAGCAATTGCTTATCCTCCACCACAATAAATCTAGTACTTCTACTATTTTTAGAGGTCGGAGCCCTTAACCCAGCCTCCAATATATCCTTAAGCACCTCCGAATCAATAGGTTGATCAGCATACTCTCGTACACTTCTTCTCTTTCGAGACAAAAAAGTCAAATGTGAAAACATATACCTTATAGATTTAATAATTAACCTTCATACCACACCAGCCACCTAACCATTCATAGCCAGTTCCAATAGCACCCTATCAGCAAAGTCCCATCCCCTATCAGTCAGTGCATAGCGATCACCACTACTCCAAAGAAGTCCTTCATCCACCAACTTCGAAAGTCCCTTTTCTGGAATATCAAACTCCTTCTTCCGCATCTCAGCGATAGAAATTCCCTCCATCGTTCGGAGGCGAGTAAGGAGATACTCCTCATACGCCATATCAGGGGTAATATACTCTATCTCACGGACTAAAAACCCAGCAACGCCTAGCAATTGATCGGCATAAAGCGAAAGCGAACTAGGATTCCACGAGCGCCAAGGAGCAATATAACTATGGGCAGAAGGCCCCAAACCAATGTAGGGCACCCCACTCCAATAGTTGCTATTGTGCTGCGAGCGGAAAGAGGGCTTAGCGAAGTTCGAGACCTCATAATGCTCATAACCCGCCTCGGTCAGTACCTTTCGTACAGTGTGCGCCATCTTCACAGAGACCTCTTCTCCTAGCTCCTCCACCTCTCCTCTACGACGCATATCATAGAGAGGAGTTCCCTCCTCATAAATAAGGTCGTAGGCCGATATATGCTCCGGTGAGAGTGCCACCAGCTGCTCCAAATCCTCCTTCAGCTCCTCTACCCCTTCGGTAGGAATACTGTATATCAAGTCGAGCGATATATTTTGCACTCCTGCTTTACGCAAACCACTATAGAGCTCAATTATCTCCCGATGGCTATGCCGGCGTCCGAGCTTCTTGAGCAACCTATCGTGGAAAGACTGCACCCCGATACTAAAACGATTGATCCCATACGAGAGCAGATGCTCAATATCTACTGCCCTTACATCACCAGGATTGCACTCAAAGGTCACCTCAGCATCCGAAGCGACATCAAAGTCACTCCTCAATACCTCCAGTATCTCACCTACCTGTGTATGATAGAGCAGTGATGGTGTGCCACCTCCAAAATAGATGGTCTGAATGCTACGCCCCTCTAATTCGTAAGCTCGCTTTTGGGCTTCTACTTTAAGCGACTTTAGATAGCGACTCACTTCGTTGCTATTCGCAACAGAATAAAAGTCGCAGTAGAGACACTTCTTCTTGCAAAAAGGGACGTGAACATAAATACCCGCCATAGCCCTCCCAACCACTTATATGTGGTCCTTTACATCCTCCAAAGTCACTAGCTTATTCATGATCGCATAAATAGTGAGCCCCGAAGGACTGTGGATATTGAGCTTACGTGCGATATTGCGTCGGTGAGTAATAATGGTGTGCGTTGAGAGGAAAAACTTCTCTGCAATCTCCTTATTCGTAAGGCCCTTCACCACAGCCACTACCACCTCTTGTTCGCGTGGCGTCAATACCATCTCCTCCGTGGTACTACCATCCACCTCGAGCACACTCTCCAGCTTATTAGAGACCTCACTCTCACCATCAGTAGAGAGAATCTTACCATCAAAGTTCTTGGAGAGCTCTGCTTCCGCCAAAGTAGTACAGTAAGAGACAATCCTCAGATCCTCACTTCCCAATACCTCCCGTAACACAGGCACCATAGGGTCTGAAACCACATCAGGAGATACGATCAGTAAGTCGGGTAATACCTCCCTACAGTTCTCAAGCAATTTATAGGGGTCGGCCAATACATTTAACCCCAGATGGAATGCCGTCTGCTTTTGGAGTAGGCTCTCAATATAGAGTGCTCTCCCAGCATCCCCCATAGCTACCAATACCGAATATCTCATATCTGAATCCCCCCATTTAGGCTATTACTCTCCATCTCCCTTACACATGGGATAAGGATTTGATCCTCTACATCATTGTGTACGTGTAGCTCGTCACTACAAGTAAAGAGCTCGTGTAGCACATTATTTACCTTAAAGTCCATCTCCATCGGATAGTACTTGATAAATATATTCTTCAGCTCCAGCATCTTTAGCTCCACTTGATCGTGGCGCTTCTCGAAAGTACCGATAGAATACTCAGGGTCCTTAGCCCCCTCCAGTAGCGACTCCACATAAGGGAATACCACCTCATCCTCATACTTCATATGCTGATTAACCTCCTTTTCGTAATTATCAAAGTACTTTTGGATCACAAATCGGATATCCTCAGGTGCCTTTTCTATGGCCTCCATCATACTCCTACGTATCTCAGGAAGGCGGAAATCCAGAAAATAGCTATGGCTATTTCTCAAAAAACGGATGATCAGAGGCATTGAGAGCTTCTTGTACAAGCCCTTCTGCCCTGCCCCTTCACCAAAGAGCACAAAGTGCACCACAAAGAGGAAAGTCTCCACATCCACACCATACTCATCACAGATCTCCTTAATCGTTCGCTCACCTACTCCAAGCGGGATATCAAACCTATAGATAAGCAACAGGATACTATAGTGATCACTCACCAAATCCGCCATCTTATTATGCGGGGAATAATGTCTATTTTTCATACTTTCTTCGCTATTAATAATAACTACCTACTTTATTACCCTTACCATCAAAGCCTACAATAAAGCAATCTTTGTACTGCTTTCTTAATTCTCTTTGCAACCTTTTTGCTTCCTCAAGACTGGTGGTATCGTATAGGGTATACTTATAATACTGGCCATCTTTTGTCACCTTAACCACATCCCTGTAAGAGCCAAAGTAACTTGGCTTCAGCTTTCTCTTATCGGCCAACACCTGCACACGATAATGTATTGTATCATCTATAGTTTGTCCTACAGAACTACTCTCAGGCTCGGCTTTGGCCTCCTCGGACTTCTCAGTAGTTGCCACCTTGCTTGCGCCTCCCTTAGCTGCTTTGCCCGATATCTTTACTTCATAGTCTACTACCGCTTGAGCAACACTCTCTGCCAACTTCCGTGAGCCCTCCTTTGATAGCATATACTCCTCATTGGATGGATTGGAGATGAAGCCCAGCTCCACCAGCACACTAGGCATCGCCACTTCCCGAAGCACCAGAAATCCGGCTTGCTTCACGCCACGATTACCCAAGCCACCCCGTACCATACCACCTTGAATCAGCTCAGCCAACTCGATGCTCGAGGCAAGGTGCTTATTCTGAATGAAGTTAAAGATAATATAGCTCTCCGATTCATTCGGGTCAAAACCCTTATAGGTGACGCCATGATCCTTCTCATAGAGGATCACAGAATTCTCCTTCATCGCCACATCAAGGTTGTCCTGAGTACGATGCAACCCCAGCACATAGGTCTCCGAACCGTGTGGGCGGGTAGTTTTGTGCGAATTAGCATGGACTGAGACGAAGAGGTCGGCTTTCTTTCGATTCGCGAAGTTAGCCCGATCCTGAAGGCCTACAAAACGATCCTCCTTACGGGTGTAGTAAACTACGATATTAGGATTAAGAGCACTAATACGCTGACCAGCTTTTAGTGCTACATCCAGCACTATATTTTTCTCCTTGCTTCTCGACCCAAGTGCTCCACTATCCTTGCCTCCATGCCCAGCATCAATCACTACCACGAAGCGCCCCTTACTATCTCTAGCTTGCGACACCATGCCGAGAGAAAGCAAAAAGAGCAAAATCAAACCTCTAAAAAATATCCTCATACCTAGCGAACCTATTCGGAATTATTTCTCCTTGCGAAATTAAACAATTCTACCGATATCTGCAAATATCAGCATTCGAATAGCCTTTCGTATGAACCCCCCAACAACTATACACAGAGACACAATGAAGTACCCATATAATCCACTGATATTCAAAACCCTATACAATTATTTTGCGAGACCGTATCTAAGCAATCGCCGAGTTCGTAGTTTAACATTTACCGAGTTCGTATCTCAGCAAATGTTAAACTACGAACTCGGCAAATGCTTAGATACGAACTAAACTTTGGTCAGTATATAGCACTGTGTATCAATTAATTGTAAAACAGTGGCAAATCTAGGTAGAAGCAGTGATACTTTCATCTCATCACGTCTCTCATAGGCAAATAAGGTCATTGGACATCTCCCCCACACTAGCTTCGCCAAAAAGTAGGAGAGATAAATCTTGGTCGTATTGGATATTCTTTGTAAATTTGCGGACGCACTCAGTTGGGTGCTACAATTATTGAATTACTAACAACATTTACAGGAGTTTATGATTATTGTAGAAGTAAAACAAGGCGAGAACATCGAGAGGGCACTGAAGAGATTTAAAAGGAAGTTTGACCGCACTGGTACAATGCGTCAGCTTCGTACTCGTCGGGAGTTCCAAAAGCCATCGGCTATCAAGCGCCGTAAGATGGAGAAGGCTCGCTACGTACAGCAACTTCGCCAGATGGAGGACTAGTCTTCTCTGGTACCACGCTACAGCAAACAGTGTGAGGTGCTAGACGAAGATTTTAGAAAAAGCAGAATAATAAATCATTTTCACCAAGGAGGTGTTGTTTTAATCATAAAGGGATGACTAGGGCTCATTGAGAGCAGTAGTCATCCTTCTTTTATATCTTATAATCGTGATGCTAAAGCCATATAGTGCAGTGATTGCCGAGATGAATAGAGTCGGTAGAGATGGCGTACCCTACCTATTTGTCTTGGACTACGAGAAGAGCGAAGGGGCCATTATTACCCACCCCGAGCAGCAGAGTGAGGTGCTATTCAAAGTGGGGGAAGTCACCAACTTTGAGGCTCAACCGATGGCACAAGCTAGTAGGAGTCTCACGAAAAGTCCAGAGAGCCTTGAGCAATATGCTAGACGCTTTGAGGTAATACAGAAAGGAATGAAAGAGGGGCAATCGGTATTGGCCAGTCTTACGGTTTGCACCCCTATATCCACGCCTCTTACTCTACAGGATATTTTATTCACCACTAGTGCTAAGTACCAAATCTATTTACCAGAAGCTCATTTTGTCTGTTTCTCCCCTGAGCGATTTGTCCATATCACGAGAGAAGGTGTCATCTCTACCGACCCGATGAAGGGAACCATCACTAGTGATACCCCTGGTGCACCTGAGGTAATTCTCAATGATTACAAAGAGACTTCTGAGCACTGCTCGGTGGTAGATCTATTGAGACGGGATCTTTTGGGTGTTGCTACTAATATAGAGGTATCACGATTTAGGTATTTCACTGAGATCCAAGCTCCAGAGCATACCATCTACCAGGTAAGCTCGGAGATAAAGGGAGTGCTTCCTCAGGAATGGCCGGCACAGTTAGGAAGTATTATGGATCGATTGCTCCCAGCGGGATCAATCTTGGGAGCTCCACGTGAAAGTACTCGCGCACTCATTGCGGAGGCCGAGGGGAGCCACACGAGGGGCTATTACTGCGGTGTCTTTGGCTACTTTGACGGTAAGGAGCTGGACTCGTCTGTGCTGATTCGCTTTATCAGAGAGGGGGAAGATGGGCAGAAGTACTACCACTCGGGTGGGGGTATCACGATAAATAGTGAACTAGAGCATGAGTACCAGGAGGTGATTGATAAGATCTACTTGCCACTACACTAAGTATGGGACCGCTTCTTGAAACGTTTTGTATGGAGGATGGAGAACTCCTCCATCTAAACTACCATCAGGATAGAGTAAGGTGGTCGACAGGCGAGGAGATAGATATTTCACTCTTTGCTGATGCGATTCGAGCAGATGCCTCTTATCCCACAGAGGATCGGGGAAGGTGGCGGGTGAGTGTCACTTATACTGGAGGGACGATTCTCGCCATTCGCTTTATTCGATATCAAGTACCAGAAATTAAAGCGCTGAAGTCCATTGATATTGACGCTAACTTTTATGCAAAGAAGTGGGCGGATCGATCGGCTTTGGAGCTCTATAAGAAGGAACTTCCGAGTGGTGTGGAACCACTTTTTATCTTGGATGGAAAGGTGACTGATACCTCTTTCACCAATATACTTGTGGAGAAAGAGGGAGAGCTCTTCACTCCGAGGAGCTATCTACTGAGAGGGACGAAAAGAAGCGCTCTCCTAGATAAAGGTATTATCCAAGAGTGCGACCTACCTCTTGAGGAGCTACGCTACTACGACTCAATTCACCTAATCAATGCGATGCTTTCTCCCTATCAGCTTGTTCTCCCTATAATATCTGTACAATAAAAAAGGCCTACCCCAGCACTCTGAGGTAGGCCTTCTGTATATATGCTAGGCAAAGGTTATTTTGCCCTATTAGCTGTAGCAGACCACGAGCCTTTACTAGTGGTATAAGCCAAGATGGTAAGTTTATCCCCATCAATGTTTATTACTCCAGCTTTGTCTGAATCAAGGGTTACCAAAGTATTTTCACCCTTTTTCATCTTTACCCCAGATAGTGTAGGGATATTCTTGGAGCTAAAATAGAAGGTGTAATTGTCACCCAGCTTTACGACACGTATCGTTACCTTTTCTCCGACTGCAATCTTAAGCCCATCCTTTGTACTAGCATAGCTCGCATTTCCCTCATACTTACCTATAAATAATTCTGCATCAGCAGGATCTTGGTTACAAGAAGTGAAGGCAATGGCCATAAAAACTGTAGCAGCAAGTGCTGCGAAAATCATACTTAACTTTTTCATCATGTTGTTCTCTTAATAATAATAATACTTCTAATTTACACACTAATCATAGGCGATAAAGCCCTATATCTACATGGGTTAGCGTCGACGCAACTGCCGACCTGTATTGGCATTGAACTTACGATATTCCTCATAGACTTTGAAGGCCTTTTCGGGCGTAAGGTGCTGTATCAAGGCATTCATAAAGTCTTGGGAAGCCTGGTGACGCATTTCGGTGAGTTCCTGTATCTTTTTGTAGTATTCGAGATACTGAGCAGAAGTGACCTTACCACCTCTTCTGCCTATCTCATCATAGACTTTGCGTATTTCAGTCCAGGAAGTAATACGAGCTTCGTCGTACTTATTGAGCTGAATGGAGACAAGTTGCACTTCTTCAGAAGTTAGCCCAGCAACTTTGGTGATCGCCTCAATCCGCTCTTTTTTAAACTTCTCCTGTGAAGTGCTTTGCTCGTTTAGCATCTGCGTTCCTAAAGCAAATAGCAGAGATGGAGTGGCTAAACTCACCAATACACATAGTATAAAAACTCTCCAGTAATTTCCCCTCATAAGACCTAACATCATCTTAAACTAGTTATATTTTGTTCGTCCTCCAGATAGACAATCCCCCAATAATCCTCATCGGTATCATCGAGCAAAAACTGCTGAAACTCCTCATCGGTAATATCGTATGCATTGAGCTCTTCAGTAGCTATCTGTGGCCAAAAGCTCCACAATGAGAGGACAAAGAGCAATACCACTGCCGCTACTGCGGACCAATAGATATAAGGCCTCCAAATCTTGGCACTTCGACGCTGTACCTGCTTTTGGGCCCGCTCATCGGCTACTATTCGCACCATAAGGCGCTCCTTGAAGGTATCGAAGTAGCCTTCAGGAGTTACGAAGGGATGCAATGGGTTATTTTCATGCTCCATATTAGAGTTAATCACACACTAGAATTATCTATCAACTGCTTTATATACTATTTTGATGTAGAGAATAGCAAAAGGTTTAATCCACTTCTGTATCATCTTCAATGCCCATCTCCTTTTTTATCTTCTTTACAGCATGGTGATAATTGGCTTTGAGGGCACCTTCGCTGGTACCTGTGATTTCTGAAATCTCCTTATAGGGAAGATCCTGAAAATATCTCAGTTCGAAGGTCAACTTTTGCTTCTCAGGCAATTGATCTATAGCTTTGAAGAGCTGAGCCTCAGCAAGGTCACCATCGAAGTAGGGATCACTCATCAATATCTGAGTTAGATCGTACTCCTCAGTAGTAAGTGGTAGCCGTCGCATCTTCTTCTCCTTCCGAAGGTGCGAAAGTGCCTCATTAGTAGCGATGCTATAGAGCCAGGTACTCAGTTTGGACTCTCCTTTGAAAGTGCCGATATGGCGCCACACCTTTACGAAAGTATCTTGGAGCACATCATCTGTCTCCTCATGTCGATAGACCATGCGTCGTATCACCGCGTACAACTGTGGTGAGTAGCGATCCACAAGAAAACTAAAGGCAGCCTCCTGCGTTTCGGGCGTAGTGAGTAGCTTCAGAAGCTCTTCATCAGCTATGTCGCGGGGGATATTCATTGACCGCTATCCTCTCCTTGCTTTTGCTCGTCCGTGGCATTGGGACTTCTACGCAACTCAGGGTAATCGATACGAGAATGGTACATATTGCGTAGCTTATCTATAAATATGTACTTCGTGGTCTCTATATCGCGGAAGGTAAGCGGAGTATTTTTCAGATACCCATCAGCCATAATACCATCAACAATCTTATTGACGTGGTCTATCAGCACCTGCTCCGTAATCTCCTTAAGACTTCGCGATGAAGCCTCTACCGCATCCGCCAGCATCATCACACCCTGCTCCTTAGTCCAAGGGTTGGGTCCAGGATAGTGGAATATACTCTCATCTATCACAGCATCAGGATTCTCATTCTTATACTTAATATAGAAGTACTTAGTCATCCCAAGGCCATGGTGTGTGCGGATAAAGTCGATGATAGGCTTCGGTAGCTTTGCTTTCTCCGCCATCTCAATACCATCTGTAACGTGCTTGATGATGATCCTAGCGCTCTGGTCGTACGAAAGCCTATCATGCGGATTATTGGCACCTTGATTCTCGGTAAAGTAAGTAGGGTTTTTCATCTTACCTATATCGTGATAGAGGGCACCACTCCTTACAAGTCGTACATCCCCGCCAATTTCTCCTATCGCCTCCGAAGCCAACGTAGAGACATTGAGAGAGTGCTGAAAAGTACCAGGCGCCACCTCACTTAACTGCCTAAGGAGTGGCTTATTGATATCGGCCAGCTCCACTAGACTAATACTAGATACATATCCAAATAGTCGCTCAATGCCATAGACCATTAGATAGGCAAAGGTGAGGAATATGAAGTTGATCACGAGATAAAACAGGGTATTCCAATCAATACTCTCGGGCAATCCTTGGCCTGCAATCAGCATAGCATAGTAGGAGATAATCATGCCAAAGAGTGTGGCAAAACTGGTGCGAAAGAGGTCGCTTCGCTGCGAAAGATTACGCAGAGTAACCAGTACAATCTGCCCAGCAATGAGCTGAATCACCACAAATTGCAATGGAGAAGGCACCACCAAAGCTGCCAATAACACGGTCACTAGGTGAGTAATAGCAGCAGTACGACTATCAATGAAGACGCGCACCTGTATCGCCACAATACTAAAAGGGATCATATAGGTCACCGCTGGCTCTATAGGCACAAGAACATAAGTCAGGGCGACTAATAGTGAGACATTTAGAACTAGGAAAAGGGTATTTTTGATCTGTTTCAATAACTCCTCTCTAAAGGCCAGAAGATAGCAAAAGAGCATCAAGAATAAGAATAGGATCAAGAAAAACTGCCCCATCACAAGCGCCACCCTCTCGGTAGATGTGGTAGAGGCGTGCTCGAAAGCTGTACGATAACCCTCTAGAACCTGGTATATTTCCGGAGTCACCATATCACCAGTGCCCACGATACGTTCCCCTTTTTGTACATTACCCACTACATCAGTAACAGTTGCCAGCCTAGCGCTTTGCATCTGATTGGTCTTCGCTAGGTCCAAATCTAGATTACTGATCAGGTATTGCTCCAAACTGACTTGCTGCAACACATGTCGCTTCAAGTGAGCCGGAGCTTCATGAATAGCATAGTCATAGGCTCTCCTAGCATTAAAGATCTCACTCGTATCCCGTCGTACCGCAACATTTCGATCGTCCACCACGAAGATATATCCATTTTCCTGACTTGAGAGTAAGTCATATGCATCATTAGGGAGGATACCTCTATCGTATATCTCATCCAGCACCTTATGGATATACTGTATGTAGTCGCTCGTCACCTCAGGCGACAACTTACGCTCCATGAAGTCCTTAGAGATTTGGTTTTTCTCAGAAATCTTTACCGTTGCATTCTGCGTATAGTAGCTGATCTTAGTCCGCTCAATGCTATCTCTCTCTTGTACTTTCTGAGCTTCACTCTTGTAGATAGGAAAGCTATAAGGTGCGGTAAGCACCCCTTCGTACCGCCAAGGTTGCCCAATACTATAATCGTACTTAAACTTCAGCTTTGAAGGGTAAAGCAGCGTCATCAAAATAGCTGCCACCACAAAAATCAAACCACTTTTTATCTTTTTAGATCTATAGAGAGCCATAAGAAAAAGTCATTACTTTGCCTCCATACCCCTACGACGACGTGCACTTATCAAGGTATTCCGCATCAACGAGATAATGGTCATAGGACCCACTCCGCCAGGAACAGGAGTAATATAGGAAGCCTTAGGAGCCACCTCATCAAACTTCACATCGCCTGTCAGTTTGAAACCGGATTTTTTGCTGGCATCCGGAACACGGGTGGTACCTACGTCGATTACTACTGCACCTTCTTTTACCATTTTTTCTTTCACGAAGTTGGGTTGTCCCAAAGCAGCGATAATAATATCTGC
>USJF01000026.1 GCA_900554935.1 uncultured Porphyromonas sp. | reverse complement strand
TACCAAGATACCACTGCTCCCCTTGGCGATAGGCACATCGTCGGTCACCAGTGCCTTACCCATCATTGGGCCACCACTGATGATCTTTCCGCACGACTCCGATAGGCCACCGGCCGCTTCGATCAATGTAGCCGAACTGGTGCCGATACGGACAAGGAAGTTGGAAGGCTTAGGAAGATCCACTCCCGTCACCGTCACGATACGCTCAAAGAGGGGCTTGTGCTTCTGTACCGCCTCATAGACAGCTAGGGTTGTCCCCACATTCTGCACAATGGCTCCCACCGTAATTGGTAGCTGACCACTCTTCACCTGGCGCCTAATCACTGCATCAATCAGTTGTTTCTCTCCACCTTGTGGGTACTTCACCTTGAGTGGTTGTATCTCAATCCCCTCAAAAGACTTCGCTAGCTCCGTGAGGTGCAGGATTGCATCCTTCTTATTATTCTCAATGCCAATAACACCTCTCGACACGCTTGCTGCCTTCATCAAGATAGAGAGCCCCCCGAGCAACTCCTCGCCGCGCTCCAGCATCAACCGGTGGTCGGCAGTCAGATAAGGCTCACACTCCACACCATTGATGATCACCACCTCTGGTTGGCTCCCCTTTGGAGGAAGTAGCTTCACATTAGTTGGGAAAGTAGCGCCACCCATACCCACGATACCACACTCCTGGATACGTGCCACGATCTCCTCAGGGCTCATAGTCACCTCTCGCACCACTTTGGGAGAGCGATCGATTGTCTCCTCCCAAGTGTCCTCGCCATCCGTCTTAATGGTAATCACCATCTTGGGATAGCCCGAGGCATCGATTACCTCCTCCAGCTTCTCCACCACTCCAGAGACACTCGAGTGGATATTGGCCGAGATAAAACCGCCAGCCTTGGCAATAAGGGTACCTACCTTTACCGTGTCTCCTCGCTTCACAAGGGCCTCTGCTGGGGCACCAATGTGCTGGGCTAGAGGGATGCGGACACGCTCCGGCATGGGTAGCTCCTCTATCGGACAATTGCTAGAAAGCTTCCTCTCTGGTGGATGAATACCACCAATTCTAAATGTCTTCAACATACTCCTATAAATATAAGGTATCTATATTTCCTGCTTATCTCACGCCTCCGCCTTCTCTACTACAGGCTCTGCCTTAGGCTTGCGGGGAGGGAAGTTAACCTCGTGGATCGCTCCAGTAGGGCACACCTCCACACACTTGCGACAGATGCGGCACTTATTAGGATCAATATAAGCAAGGTTATTGGCAATAGTGATTGCCTCAAACTTACACTCCTTGAAGCACTTAGAGCAGCCAATACAAGCATTGTCGCACGCCTTCTTGGCCACACCGCCCTTCTCCTTATTCACACAAGAGACAAAGACACGGCGACCTTTAGGCCCCTTCTTACGTAGCTCAATGATCATCTTAGGGCAAGCCTTCACACAGGCGCCACACGCGGTACAGCGCTCCTCGTCCACCTCTGGGAGTCCTGTAAGTGGATTCATACGGATCGCATCAAAGCCGCATGCTAGCGTACAATCGCCCATACCGAGACAGCCAAAGGTACAGCCCGTCTCACCTCCATACGTTGCAGCTGCTATTGCACAGCTTTTAGCACCATCATACTGATTGACCTTCGGACGAGCATCGCAATTTCCATTGCACCTCACCACCGCCAGCTGAGGCTCCGCTTCTACCGCAGTACGGCCCAAGATATCGGCCACCTTGAGCATCGTTGCATTGCCTCCAACGGTACAAAATAGCCCATCCATCGACTCCGCCTCCACACACGCACGTGCAAAACCAGAGCAACCTGGATAGCCACATCCTCCACAATTAGCACCAGGGAGCGCCTCATTCACTAGCTCAATACGAGCATCCTCCTCTACGTGGAACTTCTTCGAGACCACAAAGAGGAGCAGTGCAGCAAGGGCGCCCACAATGGCAAGGAATACAATCGTCACTATCATAACTTATTGCTTATTGATATATATAATTTGTCTTGGCACATTCGCCACCTTATATTCACTTCACCAACTCCGCACGGAGTCTAAAAGTTTGGTCGAAATAGCCACTCATCAACTTTAGGAGCCCCGCGTAGAGCAAAAGCACCCCTACGAGCGATACGAGAAGAATCTCTTCGCTCACCCCAGCCATATTCATTCCTATTGAGATCGACGCCAAAAGCACAATCGGTATCACAAAAGCAAAGAGCACCGCCTTAAGGGGATTACCGCCCTTAGCTGGGAGCAAACGCACCCGATCACCGACCTGTACGCCCAAGGGATATTCCGTCACCTCGAGCAGCTGCTCATCCTTATCAGAAGAGAGACAGGCTCCACGAGCATGGCAAGCACTACAGGCCGAGCGACGCTCTATGAGCACCACGATCCTATCGTCCTTTACCTGACGTATTATCCCCTCTTTGCATTCCATAATGTGTAGGTGTTGTATAGGTTGTTGTTGAGTCGTGTAGCCTTTTATAGGGGTTCCACAGGGTGGTTCAGTAGTTCCTCTAGCTTTACTTATGACCAAACAGTAGCAAAAGTACAAAAAAATTACAACGCCTCCTAAATTATAATGACGAATGATTTCCGTAATAGCCCCAATCAATAGGGCAAGTCCTATTTGGCACCTTGATCAGAGATTTCTCTCCAGCATTCTTTCTTGATACGACAGGAGATGGAGCTAGAGGAGCATTTGCAACGGACAACGGGCAATCATTGTATAGGGTCAAAAGAAAGATAGCGGAATATAGCTCGCTCGTGACGCCCTACTAACTCACTGTAATTCAACACCATATCCAATCCTTTACTAAGTTCGTATCTCGACCATCGTCGAGTTTGTAACTAAGCGATCACTGAGTTTGTAACTAAGCAATCGCGGAGTTTCGAACTCATCGATGCCTAAGTTACAAACTCAGTTTTTGGCTTAAGAACTCAATGATTTATAGCTGATTGCCAAATGCCCTTGTTTCGTGGGCACGCATTAGGTTACTGGTGACGCGCGAGACGGTCAAGGGCTAGCTGCTCGTACTTGGTGCCTGGGCGACCGTAATTGGCGTAGGGGTGGATGGAGATACCTCCTCTCGGGGTAAAGATACCGGTCACTTCGATATAGCGTGGATCCATAAGCGCCACCAGGTCATCGAGAATCACATTGACACAATTTTCGTGGAAGTCGCCGTGGTTGCGGTAGCTAAAGAGATAGAGCTTGAGGCTCTTGCTCTCGACCATCTTGATATCTGGAATATAGGAGATGACGATCTCGGCGAAGTCGGGCTGGTGGGTGATGGGGCAAAGGGAAGTAAATTCTGGGCAATTGAACTTCACCCAGTAGTCTCGGCCAGGATGCCTATTCTCAAAGGTCTCTAATACGGTAGGATCGTACTCCGTAGGGTACTTGGTGCTTCCGCTCCCGAGTAGGGAGAGGGTTTGGCGTAGCTTTTGCTCTGTAGATTGCTCTTTCATATTCACATATTTATATATATAGAGCCACACCTCAGCTATCATATTGAGGTGTGGCTCTTGGTAATTATTCTATCGTGGAGATTTTCTCTCGATCACTTTTTCTCAGTAGTAGTAGCAGTAGTCTCCTCTTTCTTAGCTGGAGTGTAGCGGTCGTTGAGGTACTTAGTTACCTGAGTAGTGATATCGTAGCTCTTATCAGCGCAGAGGATATTATCGTGGGCCTTATTGCTCAGAATCATCTGGTACTTACCCACTTCGTCATTGTACTGCTGTACGTGTGCCATAATGGTATCCGAAAGGGCCTTCATCTTATCGGCCTCCAACTGCATCAGCTCTACCTGTAGCTTTTGGCTCAGCTCTTGGAGTTGCTGCTGTAGCTTCATGATTCGCTCCTGCTCACGCTGTGCGCGTCCTTGGTCGAAGAAAGCGTTATTCTCTACCTTGCGCTGGAACTCTCTCGCTTCATTCTCGAAGTTGCGTTGCTTTTGATTGAAGGTCGCTTGGCGACTCTCCATCTCACGCATCAGCTCGTCCTGCACCTGATTGGCATACTTGTAATTGGCCAGCAGACTATCGAGGTCTACATAGGCAATAGGTAAGCGGGCAAAGGTGCTATCACCTGCCGAAGCTGTAGCGGTGCCATTCTGTGCGTCCTTGTCACTTTTTTGGCAACTAATAGTGCCCAACGCTAGCACAATGGCTAGTGCGAGTGTTGCGAAAGGGTTGATTTTAATATTCATTATTGTAGGTATTAAAATGTACGACTACTGTATACGCTCCTCCTGTGCCAAACGATCGAAGAGGTTCTTGTGCCGCACCGCATCTTTATGCTGGTGGCGGTGGCAAGTAATCCCCTGCTCTTCTAGCTTTGGCTGCCCCTCTACATGACTATTGGGGAAGCCCCACTGCTTGGTGAAGAAGACTCTCACACCAAGGAGCAAAACGCATATAGCCACTACGGCGAGTGTAATCAGCAGTATCTTTATCATAACTTCTCTATATATGAAACGGTTACAAAGGTAAGTGTTTTATCAACAGCCACAAAGGTTTTAAGTCTTTTTACATATATCCCCGCCTCTATTCACCAAGAAAAGAGTATCTTTACCCCAAGAAATGAATTACTGAACAATCATAATATAATCGTAGAACGTATGACAACACACGAACCAAAAATTGTCTTTAAGTACTTTGATGAGATCACCAAGACCCCTCGCCCAAGCAAGAAGGAGGAGAAGATGATCGCTTATCTCGAGAACTTTGCCAAGGAGCATCATATCGAATACCGCAAGGATAAAGTGGGCAACATAGTGATGAAGAAAGGGGCTACCAAGGGAATGGAAGACCGCAAGAGCATCATTATGCAGAGCCATATAGATATGGTGTGCGAAAAAAATAACGATGTGGACTTTGACTTTGAGAATGATGCTATCCGCACTAAAATCGTGGATGGATGGCTCAAGGCAGAGGGCACAACACTCGGTGCCGATAATGGTATTGGCGTGGCAGCTCAGCTAGCTATATTGGCAAGCGATGACATCGAGCATGGCCCTATTGAGGCACTCTTCACGGTAGATGAGGAGACAGGCCTTACCGGTGCAATGAATGTAGAGAAGGGTTTCTTCCAGAGCGATATTCTCCTTAACCTTGATAGCGAGGACGAGGGCGAGATGTTTGTAGGGTGTGCCGGAGGTATGGGCACTATGGCGGAGTATTACTACGACAAGGCTTACACCGACCCTGCTCTTACCTACATCCAAATTACGGTGAGCGGGCTGAGGGGTGGTCACTCAGGTGGAGATATCCACCTAGGCAGAGGCAACGCAGTGAAGATCCTAGCCCGTGCCCTCTATGGTCTTGCCGATCATGTAGACTATGTATTGGGCAGCATCCAAGGTGGCAACCTACACAATGCCATTGCTCGTGAGGCTCATGCAGTGATTGGTATCGCTCCTACAGACCGTGAGCCAGTAGCAGCCTGGATCAATACATTCTCTAGCGACATCCACAACGAACTAAAGGCGGTGGATCCTGAGGTAGAGGTCCGAGCTACCACTACAGAGCAGCCAAAGTGGTGCATCGATGCTCAGACTTCTGCCAATTTGATCAACGCCCTGATCGCTTGTCCACACGGCGTACTCGGTATGAGCCATACCATTGAGGGCTTAGTAGAGACTTCCAATAACCTCGCCTCCGTAAAGATGATCGAGAGTGAAGAGGGATACCCAGTAATCTATGTAGAGACCAGCCAGCGTAGCTCGGTAGAGAGCGCTAAGCGTATGGTAGGGGATATGGTCACTTCAGTATTCGATCTCTCAGGTGCCTATGTATCGGAGCGCGACGGATATCCAGGCTGGGAGCCTAATCCAGAGTCAGAGATTATGGAGGTAGCTAAGAGGACCTATCACGACCTCTTCGGTAAAGATCCAAAGATTATGGCGATCCACGCCGGCCTTGAGTGCGGACTATTCAAGGAGAAGTATCCACACCTAGATATGCTCTCTTTCGGTCCAACCATGCGCGATGTACACTCTCCAGAAGAGCGCCTAGAGCTCAAGACGGTAGAGATGTGGTGGAAGCATCTTCTAGCGATTCTTAAGAATGCACCACGCAAAGCTTAAGGAACCATCCACTACTAGCTATTCAAAGCCACCACAAGCCCTCGTGCTGGTGGTGGCTTTGTGGCTACTAAGCACATTTGTAGGCCCTCCCCTATCCGCGCAAGAGAGGGCAAGGAGCGAAGAAGCGATCGGGCGTATGATGTTTTATAATGTAGAGAATCTATTCGACACCATCGATGATCCCCTCACCGATGATGATGCCTTTACGCCAGAAGGGACTTACCACTGGACCAAGCAGCGCTACCAACGCAAGTGCGAGCACCTAGCCTGGGTCATCAGCAATATCGGCGAGTGGGGTTTCCCCTCAATTATTGGCATGGTGGAGGTGGAGAATAGCGACGTGATTAGAGACCTCGTTACCCACCCCACCCTCAGTGCAGTGGAGTACGATTACGTAGTCACCAACGGCTCAGATCCTAGAGGCGTAGATGTAGCACTCCTGTGGGATAAGAAGCGCTTCAAAATGATTGAAGCACACGAGATCCCGCACTACGGAGCTATCGATCACTTTCCGCTAGGGCAAGACCCACGCACCCCAAACGAAGCGAGTGGCACAGGCCGAAATACACTTTGGGTCACCCTCGAGCACCGTGCTACAGGCCAACGATTGGAGCTTTTCGTGATGCACAATCCAAGCCGACGTGGTGGCATACAATCCACATCAAAGAAGCGTAAGCAGGTCAATGCCAAGGTACGAAAACTGATAGACCAGCTACTCAACAAAGATTCCATCCCCCACGTGGTAGTGATGGGCGACTTCAACGACAACCCCTGCGACCCCTCCATGCGACAAAGTCTCAGAGCCGGGGGCATAGAGCAAAACACCATACCACGTCCAAAATACCTCTACAACCTAGCCTACCCCCTCTACAATAAAAGGCAAGGGACACACCGCTACGGCAAAGAAGTCTGGCTACCCGACCAAATCATCGTCTCAGGCGGGCTATTTCTGGGTCAGCAACCACTCCTCAAGGCGAGGTCTCAGCAGATCTTTTCGCACCCCCAGCTATACACAAAAGGAGGTCAAAACCTCCATCGCACCTATAGAGGAAGCCACTACAGCGGGGGCTATTCCGACCACCTTCCCATATACATAGACTTAGACTAATGCAAGGAATCAAACTACTCTTCGTGGGCAAAACAGACAGCCCAGAGATACAGCAACTGATGCAAGAGTACCAGCGTCGCCTATCACGCTTTGTGCCGATAGAGGTAGAGGAGCTACCCGACCTCAAAAATCGAAAACGCCTGAGCCAAGAGGAGCAGAAACAAGAAGAAGGACGACTGATAAAAGCATCCATAGGCCCTCAAGACCAGGTAGTGCTACTCGATGAGCGAGGCAAAGAGCCCACCTCCCTACAGCTCGCTAAGATGGTGGAGGGGTGGCAGATGACCATAGCACGCAAACTAGTGCTAGTGATCGGTGGCCCCTATGGCTTTTCCACGGAGATCTACCAAGCCTACCCAGAGCGACTTTCCCTCAGCCGCCTTACCTTCAATCACCAGATGGTGCGCCTCTTCCTCCTTGAGCAGATCTATAGAGCCTATACCATTATCCACAATCATCCCTATCACCATGAGTAGATTTCTCATTGAGCTACAGTACGATGGCACCGACTTTGTCGGTTGGCAAGAACAACCCAATGGGCGAACCGTACAAGGAGAGCTACAAGAGCGCCTCTCCACCATTCTCCGAACTCCCATAAAAATAGTAGGCGCAGGGCGAACCGATACCGGTGTCCACGCTACCTCTATGATAGCCCATCTCGACGTAAGCCAAGAGCTAGGAGAGAGACTACCGGATGCTATCTACCGTCTCAATCGCTTCCTACCCCCCGATATATTCGTCCTCCGACTACAGCGTGTAGCTCCCGACTTCCACGCACGCTTCAGCGCCACCAGTAGGAGTTACGGCTACTACATCACCCTCTACCCCAGCCCATTCAGGCGAAAGTACCATACACTCGTCACCACACCACTAGACTTCGAGCAAATGAACGAGGCGGCAAGAAAGCTCCTCGGACAGCACGACTTCTCCTCCTTCTCCAAAAAACACTCCGACGTCACCAACCACCTCTGCACCGTCACCCAAGCAGAGTGGCAAGAGCATTGCGAAGGAGAGTGGGTCTTTAGAATCACTGCCAATAGATTCCTCCGAAGTATGGTACGAGCCCTAGTAGGCACACTTTTCGAAGTCGGCACCGGGCATCTGACACCTGAGGAGTTCGCCACCATCCTAGAGCAAGCCGACGACCAATACCCATTCAATACCGCGCCCGCCACAGGGCTCCGTCTCGAATCAGTCACCTACCCACCCCACCTCCTACTCAACCCTCTCTTCCTCGCCAGCAAAAAATAACGCCGGTTGCACATAATCTGACGGATACGCCAAGAGGGAGGGCAATTCTACATCACATAAGAGGGGATGAACACCGAGTTACAAACTCCGCATTTACGGAGTTTGTAACTCAGTGACGGCTAAGTTTGTAACTAAGCAAGTACGGAGTTTGTAACTCGGCACTTGCTTTGCTACGGAGTGGAATTTCTACTGGTTGCAAACGCTCTTTGAGGAGACTGCTACGCGAAGTCGATCTGCTGCGTGCAACGGTTTCAAAAAGGCAAAGCGAGGTGCCCTTGACCTATCAAGAGCACCTCGCTTCACCTATTAAAGGGTATTTTACTTCTCCAGCTTACGATTAATACTATTGAGGAGCAGTTGGTAGTGTGCCCTGAGCGTAGGGTCTTGAGTCGTTTTCACCACCTTCTCCAGCAACTTCCGTACCTTGAAAGTGTAGTCGAGCGTATAATCGGTCGTCAGATTGACCGCTTGCGCCCAAAGGTGATCCACCATACCATAGTCCTTACCAAAGCCCAGCAAACTATCCGAAGCATCGTAGCAAGAAGGGCGGAGCTGTGGATAAGTCTTGGCAAACTGTAGCTCCAAGTCAGTATTCCCCTTAAATCCTACCGGATAGATATTATCCAGGGCATACGAACCTGCAGCTATCAGATACCTCACAAATATCTCCTGAAAGCGACGCTCTCCCGATGTGAGTCTCTCACTCCCCTGGAGTGTCTTACGGAAAATATGCTTGTAGACATCCTCCAGATACTCCATAGGCGAGTAGGAGGTAGGATCGAAGTAATAGGAGATCGCTAGTTTACTGGTATTGAGCATCGCCATCTTCATAATATCTCCCTCTGCCAGCTCAAAAGGCTTGAGCGCGGCCACCTGCAGATGCCCCAACGCCCCTTGCTCTCCTAGCTTTCGGAAGTCTGCTACATTATTGAGCAACCAGAGTGCCGCCGCACGCTGCTTCTGCCGAGGGAGCACTTTGTAGCGAGGGATACCCGACTGCTCCGAGGATTGCGTCAATATAATCCCTGGCACATAGGCAAAGATATTAGTGTAATAGCCATACGCCTGCCCTAGGATCTGCTCGTAGAGGTCATTGCGATGGTCGGCATCGGGGTCGTCCTGAATCCACTCATCGAGATGGCCGAGGATAAAGCGAAGATTGCGAAGCCCTAGCTCTCCCGCCTCCACAGGGTCATCACTCAGATCTTCCTCTATCGACGAGGGATCGAGCCGAAGACCCATTTGCTGAGCTCCATACTTGTAGAGACGGTTGCTCTCGTGCTTCGCCACAAATGCCTGCAAGGCCTTGCTCTCCTTGATGAAGTCTCCTCCTAGCTCTGGGAATAACTTGTACCCCCACTCAATAGCATAGTAGTCGTACACTCCAAGGAAAGGGGGATTGAGGTTCACCCCCTTATCTTCTGGCTGAGCCACATAGTTCCAGCGTGCATAGTCCATAATGCTAGGTGTGGTGCCATACTCCTTGGTAAACTTCGGTGAGCGTAGTTGCTGCACCGTGTAGGCACTTGAGGCACCCATATTGTGCATCAATCCCAGCGTGTGCCCTATCTCGTGGGCGATTACATACTCCAAAGCCGCCATAAAGCGGTCGTCGGGAAGAGTCTTGGAGCGGACCGCAGGGTCGAGTTGAGCAGTCTGCACAAAGCACCAGTTATTCAGCGTCTTGATCACATTGCTATAGACCATCACCGAGGCATTGAGAATCTCCCCTGTGCGAGGGTCGTACCACGATGGTCCCATAGCATTTTCGATCCCAACCGGGATAAAACGGATGCAGGAAAACTTGATGTTGTCGGGGTCAAACTCGGGGTCGTCCTTCGGAAAATCTCTAACCTGCACTACCTCCTTCAGTCCAATACGCTCAAAAGCCTTATTCCACCTCAGTACACCCGCCTTAATCGCTTTACGCCAGCGATCCGGAAAGGTGTCTTCAATGTAATAAACAATCGGTTGCTTTACCTCCGAAAGCTCCCCCCTAGCAATCAGTTCTGGGTGGAGTGGCTCTACTCTCCAGCGACGTGCGAAAGTAACAGGCTCTATCTGCCCGCTCTCCTTGTGCAGAATGTTTTTCTCCGTCAGAAAGTAGCCAATACGAGTATCACTGAGCCGCGGCACCATAGGCACCTCGGGGAGCTCCACGAGTGAGTAGGTAAGGCGGTAAGTGACGGGATAGTCCTTGAGCGCCGTCCCCTTCTGATTGCTGAGCGAAACCATAGCAGAGCGCTCCACTCTCACCACCGCATTATTTTCAAAGGACTTGATCTCCTCTATATGAGAGAGCTCGGAATTGGGGCTCGAGGAAAGGCGGTACGACCCCACATAGCTCACCAGCCCATCGAAGAAGCGTTGCTCTCGGAGAAAAAAGTCGGTCACCTCAAAGAGCAGACTAGTACTATCGGTAGAGTAGCCCACCAATTTGAAGGTATGGAGAGTCACATTACCGTAGCTCCCCGCCACCTCCTCACGAAGCTCACTATTCGCCTGATCCAACATCAAGTCACTATTCACCACCTCCATTGTGATGAGGCTGTCTTTCTGCACAAATTGGATCGGTATAGGGCCATTATTCTTAAAGCCCGGGAGTGCCAGTTGTGGGTTGGAGACATCCGTGACAGTAGCTGCCATCAATAGCTCCTTCCTAAGCTGTTGCACAGGTAGCTCCATGTAGAGTTTTTGCTCCTTTTGATGGAGCTTCAAGAAAGCCCCCTCGCTACTCTTAGGGCTATTCTTCTCAAAGAAACGCTCATACGGGGTTAGCTTGCTCTCTTGCTCTTGCTTCTCTCTCTGCTCTTGGGCATAGGTACGCTTTGACTTGAGCCACTGAGCCGAGACTTCTCCCCCTCCTAGCAGAAGGAAAAGGGATAGAATAAAGGGGAGCCTAAGGGACTGTATCAAAATAGCTTTCATTTCTTTACTGCCAATGCTTTTTTAGTCTTGAATACCAATACAGAGTAATGGGCTTTCGCCTCTGCCGACTTTGCCTCTTTCTCAGCTCGCTCTAGCTGGGGCAATAACTTCTCCAGCGCCATCATAAAGTAAAGACCAGACTCATCAATATCCTCCATCCTAATCATAGGATAAGGGCTACGCTGTGGGTCACCAAAAGAGGTGACACCTTTGGAATCGGCCTTAAGGGCAGCTGGAATCATCTTGATAGGAATAGCGGTACCACTTACCTCTGCCCCGCCAAGATTGATAAAGCCCCGTTGAAGCAAAATCTCGGCATGAGTAGGGTCGCGGTGCTCACGAAGCGAGCGGAAGACTTCGTCGCTCATATCGGCAAACCACTCGGCCTGTGAGTAGCTTCCAGGGGCAATGTGCGACGCGGTAAGCACTCTCATACGGGTATTGTAGAGGTCGTTGATGAGAAATTCGAAGAGCTGGTCGTAGTAACTGATACGGATGCTACTCATCCGCTCAAGATCATGATTGGCATAGTCCTTAAATGCCTTGATCCTATCTACGCACCAGCGAAGGGAGCGCCGCTGCACCTCTTTAGGGAGCACACGGTAGAGGGGAGTCTCCTTAGTTGGCTTGGCGGGGTTTACTTCAATGCCACCAATCTGGTGCATCACATTCTTGAGGAGGCGGTGGAATTGCTGTGCGATCGCCAGATCCAGTTCGTCCTTCTTTCGGCTATCCTCATCATCTTTGATCCAAGAGGGAAAGGTGTGAGACACCTGCTGTAGGCTGTGGATCGCCAAAGTACTACTCTCTATAGGATCGTCGCCGAGGTCCCCCGCCACAACTCGTGGGTCAAGGGCATAGCTCTGCTCGGGGAGATACTGGTAGATACGCTCTTGGCTCTTCTCATCTACCATTGCTTGGAGCACCTCGGTATCTTTCGCCACATCCCCGCCATGCTCAGGGAAATAGCGGTACAACCACTCTACCACATACCTATCATACGGACCTACCCCTGCCACAGCAAAGGGCACACCATCCTTGGGCTGAGCCACATAATTGAGTTGCACCTGATCCATAATACTAGGAGAAATACCATACTTCGCCACAAAAGCGGGATCACGTAGGTCCTTAGTGCGATAGGCACTAGAAGCAAGTAGGTTATTTTGTAGCCCTAATATATGCCCCACCTTCTGGGCGATAGCCAAAGTGAGTAGAGCATCACGGCGCTCTTTAGGCAAAGGGGTATTGCGGATAGAGGGATCGAGAAGTGCCGACTGCGTAAAGTACCACCGGTAGAAAAGCTGCTCGATATTATTAGGCACTAATAGAGAAGAAGCGATAATCTCGCCGGTACGTGGGTCTATCCACGAGGGAGCGGTGACCTCCTCTCCCCCATTTGGTATATAGCGAATACAGCTATACTTCAAGTTGTCGGGATCGAAGTCGGGGCAATCGG
>USJF01000025.1 GCA_900554935.1 uncultured Porphyromonas sp. | reverse complement strand
GTTACAAACTCGACTATACTTTAGGTTCGAACTTAATAACTGCTTATTTTGGCACTTCAATTCGTCGCCTTTAGGGGATCTTGCGAAATTAAGGTTTATAGGGTGGTGATGATTAATTTGGGTATCTTTGCATAGGTTATTAAGAAAATATATTAGGTTGAATAATTATGATTCGTAGTAAGAGTAGTAATGAGGTGGTATGGAATGAGGTATACACCCACTCCAAGCTGCCGCACGACTTGGCAAAGCTTGAGGAGCTAGCCCGCAACATCTGGTGGGTGTGGACCAGCGAGGTAAGGAAGCTATTTGCTGAAATAGACGAGGAAAAGTGGGAGGCCTCTCAGGCCAATCCTATTGAGATTCTCAATAGCTTGAGCAGTGCAAAGCAGGAGGAGCTGCTACAAAATAAAGACTTTATGGCGCGCCTTGATAAGGCATACCAACACTATCAGGAGTACCTATCTGCCCCTATGCGTAGCGATGCCCCTAGTGTAGCCTACTTTAGTATGGAGTATGGGCTTAGCAACGTGCTGAAGATCTACTCTGGTGGACTTGGTGTATTGGCTGGCGACTACCTGAAGGAGGCGAGCGACTCACGCGTTGATATGGTAGGCGTGGGCTTCCTATATAAATATGGTTACTTCGACCAAGTAATCTCGGCTGATGGGGAGCAGATAGCCCAATACAAGCAAAACGACTTCAATAATATCCCGGTAACTCAGGTGACCGATGAAAATGGTCTACCAATGACCCTTGAGGTGCCATTTAGAGAGCAAACTGTCTACTGCAATGTATGGCGAGTAGATGTTGGGCGTGTGCCACTTTATCTGATGGATACATTCCACCCCAAGAATAGTGATTGGGACAAGGGGATTACCAGCCAGCTCTATGGTGGCGACTGGGAGAACCGTATGAAGCAGGAGTATCTGCTCGGTATCGGAGGTATTATGCTGCTAGAGAAGCTAGGTATTAAAAAGCAGGTGTACCACTGCAATGAGGGGCACGCTGCCTTTATCAATATCGAGCGTATAGCACAGCTCACTCAGAAGGGCATGGACTTCGACCACGCTTTGGAGATTGTCCGCTCTTCAGCTCTTTATACAGTACATACGCCTGTACCTGCTGGGCACGACTACTTTGATAAGGGGCTATTTGATAAGTACATGGGGCACTATGCTTCGAAGCTAGGCATTTCGCTAGATGAGCTGAACGACCTTGGTAGGGAAAACCCTGGCTCGGATGAGAAGTTCTCCATGAGTGTTTTGGCACTCAATACAGCCCAAGAGGCAAATGGTGTGAGCTGGCTTCACGGCAAGGTATCACAGCATATGTTTGCCCCTGTATGGAAAGGCTACTTTCCAAGCGAATTGCACGTAGGCTATGTGACCAATGGAGTGCACTTTCCTTCGTGGACTGCTATAGAGTGGATTCCTTTCTACAAGGAGTTTGTCTCGGAGCATATCCTTGAGGATCAAGACAATGCCAAGGTGCTGAGCAAGATTAAGGAGGTACCAGATACCGAGATTTGGGCCATGCGTAAGGAGATGAAGAGCCGCCTTATTCGCCACCTTGAGTCGAGCTACAAGGCGAGTCTCTCTAAGAGCAACAACGACCCATCCTTTACCTACGAAGTACTGGATGCCCTGAATCCCGATGCTCTGCTGATAGGTTTCGGCCGTCGATTTGCCACGTACAAGCGTGCGCACCTGCTATTTACCGACCTAGAGCGTTTGGCAAAGATTGTTAATAACAGCGAGCGACCCATCCAATTTATTTACACTGGCAAGGCACATCCTGCCGATGGCGGTGGCCAGGGTCTTATCAAGAATATCATTGAGATCTCCAAGATGCCACAATTCCACGGTAAGATCCTTTTCCTAGAGAATTATGATATCCGTGTAGCACGCCGATTGATCGCGGGTGTGGATGTATGGCTCAATCCCCCTACCCGCCCGCTAGAGGCTTCGGGAACCTCTGGAATGAAGGCACTGATGAATGGAGCACTCAATTTCTCGGTACTCGATGGCTGGTGGTATGAGGGCTATGTACCTGGTGGTGGCTGGGCACTTACTGATAAGCGCACTTACACCGACCAAGCACAGCAGGATAAGCTAGATGCGGTGACGATCTATAAGACTCTTGAGGATGAGATTATCCCACTTTACTACGACCGTAGCGAGGGTAAGGAGTACTCTACAGGTTGGGTGAAGATGATCAAGACCTCTATGGCGGAGATCCTTCCTCGCTTTACCATGCGAAGGATGATCAATGACTATATCTCTCGCTTCTACCAACCACTAGCGAAGCGCTCCTCTATGCTTGCGGAGCATAACTTCGCTGCAGTGGATACACTCGTAGAGTGGAAGCGAAGCGTAGCCAATACTTGGAACCAACTGGAGGTAGTAGAGGTGAAGAGCTCTAAGGACCTCAGCGGTCGCACCTTTGAGGTAGGAGAGGAGATGGAGATGCAACTGGTGCTAGACCTACACCAGCTCAATACCGACCTGAAGGTGGAGCTAGTAGTCTCCCAATTCAATGCCGATAAGATGGAGATTGAGCACGTGGAGAACTTCGAATTTACCCTTGAGGAGAGCAATGGCAGCCGCCGCACCTACAAGCTAAGCAAGACGATCGATAATCCGGGTACGAAGAAGATAGCCATCCGCATTGCCCCAATGCACCCATTACTAGCTCACCCTATGGACTTCGCTTACGTCCGCTGGGTATCAGTATTCTGATTAGAGGCGTTGCATATTTCATAGAGGGCCATAGGGCATTTGCCTTATGGCCCTTTTTATATTCAAGTTTACCGTAAATTCATTTGTCTTTAGAAAAATATTAAGTATCTTGTCGGGACAAAATAATAACGCAACCTTGCATAAGCAATAGAGAATTATGAGATTTGGATTGAGCAATCAAATTGCACTCACTCAGGTAGAAGAGAGATTGTATCGCCCCTCCAACGCATACGAAGAGGGGATTCTGACGAGCTTTGAACGTATGCCAGTAACCATATCGCCAACCCCCGAAGAGGCAGCCGATACCATTGCCCGCACTATCTGTAGAGATATAACGGCGAAGGGCAACGAGCCTTATACCATTATGCTTTCGGCCGGCACAAGCCCTGAGCCTATCTACAAGGCACTAATCCAGATGCAGTCGGAGGGGAGCGTCTCTTTCGATAATGTGCACCTATTCCCGATGTATGAATTTGTGCCACTTCCCAATAAAGAGATGGGGGTTCTGGCTCAGATCAGAGAGCACTTTGCCAAGCATGTAGGCATTCCCGACGAGCACTTGCACGGACTAGATAGCCAGCTCTCCAAGGAGGATGTGGGGCGTGCCATTGAGGAGTATGATGAAAGCATCCACCAACTAGGAGGCATCGATCTACTCATCACTGGAGTAGGCCGCAGAGGGTCGGTAGGTGTCAATTCCCCAGGCTCTATTTGGTCGCAAGGTACTCACTTATCGCTATTGGATAGCACCTCCGTTCAGGAGGCAATTAGCACCTTTAATACTAAGGAGAATGTACCCCCTACCGCAGTGACTATCGGGCTGAAGAACCTAAGCGAAGCACGCAAAGTAATCCTAATCGCATGGGGAGAGGCGAAGGCCGAAGTGATTGCAAAAGCAGTGGAGGAGCCGATAACGGAGAGCCTACCCGCCTCCTACTTCCAGACTCATAGCCACCTGAGAGTCTTTACCGATCTACCAGCTGCCAGTCTACTTACTCGTATCAACCACCCTTGGAGGGTCACCTCTATCGAGTGGACCCCCAAACTGGTTCGCCGTGCTATCGTATGGCTTTGCCAAAAGATCAATAAGCCAATCCTCAAGCTGACTAATCAGGACTATTCCGATCATCAGTTGGGCGAGCTCCTGACGCTTTATGGCTCTGCCTATGATGTCAATATCAAGGTATTTAATGATATCCAGCACACCATCACCGGCTGGCCAGGTGGCAAACCCAATGCCGACGACACCAACCGTCCTGAGCGTGCCCTGCCAGCCCAGAAGCGTGTCCTTATCTTTAGTCCCCACCCGGATGACGATGTAATCTCGATGGGAGGTACCTTTCGCCGGTTGGTGGTACAGGGGCATGATGTCCATGTAGCTTATCAAACTTCGGGCAATATCGCCGTGGGAGATGAAGAGGTAATCCGCTATCTTTCCTTCCTCCGCAATACCGCAGAGCACTTGGGGATGACCGATAGCCAGCTACACCAACACGCCGAGGAGCTACGCCACTTCCTACTTCACGAAAAGAAAGAGGGCTCTATCGAAACGCCTGAGGTGCGTTTCTTCAAAGGGACCATCCGCGTAGAGGAGGCACGCACGGCCGATCGCTTTATCGGAGTAAAGGAGGACCACGTACACTTCCTCAACCTACCTTTCTATGAGACAGGCGGGATCAAGAAGAATCCACCTACAAAGACCGACGTGGATATCGTGATCCAATTGCTTCGCGAGATAAAGCCTCAGCAGATATTTGTCGCTGGCGACCTTGCCGACCCACACGGCACTCACAAGGTGTGCCTAGATGTGGCACTGGCAGCTATCGATCAGGTAAAAGACGAGGAGTGGTTTAAGGACACTTGGATCTGGATGTACCGTGGTGCATGGGCAGAGTGGGAGATCGACCACATAGAGATGGCGGTACCTATGAGCCCAGAGGAGCTTCGCTTCAAGCGGAATAGCATCCTCAAGCATCAGTCACAGATGGAGAGTGCCCCATTTCTGGGCGACGACGAGCGTCTCTTCTGGCAACGCTCCGAGGATCGCAACCGTGCCACAGCACAGCTCTACCAAGACCTTGGCCTAGCTAGCTACGAAGCGATCGAGGCCTTTGTCCGCTACCATCCTATCGACTAAAGGATAGGTTGATTCAAAAACAAAGCTAGCCAGCTCTCCAATCGGGGAGCTGGCTAGCTTTTATTATTTATAAAGAGTAGCTACTTACTTCAGAGCACTTTGGAAGAAGCTCTGACCTGCGTAGCGCGCAAACTCTCTATCGTCCAAGAACTTTGTAGCCAAACCAGGCTGCAGACGTACCGCCTGACGGACACCATCTGCCAATAGGTCGGTCTGAGAAGTACGTGCTCCTATCAATGCTTGTAGATAATAGGTAGTAGCATCCTTCTTAACCACCTGGTTGAGTAGCTGATTAGCTCGGTTGTAGTCCTTATTGAGGATCTGCGCCAAGATACCATTATTAGTAGCCACATCATAGAGTGCCTTAGCTGCCTCTGCATACTTACCTCTCTGCATATAGATGAGGCCGAGCGCTTCACCTAGTTCAGGCACATTAGTAGCCTGTCCGATAAGCGTCTCACCTTGCTCCAGATTACCATCGAGCAATTGTAATAGGCCTTGATTCATCTTCACCTCTGGGAGCTGAGCCTTGCTCGCTGCCTTTTGGAAGTAATCGCGTGCTGTAGAGTAGTCACCATTTTCATACGCTAGCACACCAAGGTTATTGTAAGCACGAGCATCGGCAGGGAATTGAGCTACTGCCTGCTGGTAGATTCTACGTTGCTCCGCCTTGTCATTGGTCAAAGTAGCAGAGTAAAGGAGCTCCTCCACATTTAGTCGGCTAGGGTCATTCTTCGAAAGAGCAGCGATCTCCTCATTGCTCTTACCGATGATCTCGATATTGGCAATCAGACGAGAACGACGTAGCTGTGGCAGGATCTCATCAGCTAATTGGCTAAATACCGAAGAAATATTCTTGATCTCACGCTCACGAGTCTCTGGATCCTTGTACATAGAGAGTACAGAGAGGATCAGCTCCTTATCCTGGATAGTAGATTGCTCCACTAGCTTTTGGAAACCTTCCCAGTCCTGAGCAGTATAGTGTGCCGACATAGGTACATCCACCTTCGCACGCTTAAGATCACGCCCGATACTTGCCGTGGTATTACGCTCACGCTGTGCAGAGAGCTTTTCATTCAGCTCACGACCACCATCTGGCGAAGCGTAGGCCTGAATCTCCACATCTACATTTTGATTAGGAGTGATATTGGCACTCTCCACAATGCCCTTCCACTCACGCACGTCGGCAGAATTGAGCTCAGTGCTACGCACATTAGCCTGCTGGATAAGGAAGTGGATATTGGCATCGTACTTCTCCTTGATAATCCTCTGGAAAGCATCTGGAGCAATCGCTGGAGTAGCAAAGGCAGCACTTGCCAAAGCCTCAGTAGCCACCACACCCTCACCAATCTTCACCTCTGGAAGCTCAATCTCCTTGCCACGAATACGTGCAGAGAAGATCAGCACAAGGTCACTCTTGGCCATCTCGGGTTTGTACTTAAAGTTGGAGTAGACAGTCACCGACGTAGGCGCTCCATAAGCAATGGTTGTAGCATTACCACGCACCTTCTCGCCTTGGAAGTTGTAGGTAGTGCCCCACGTCTCACCCCCGGCATACTTCAGCACAGGCGTAATCCTCACCTCGGCATTTTTATTGAACCACTTAGCGGGGAAGTTGATGCTAATCGTTGCTGGCACCTCTCCACCCACAAGCACAAGAGGCTGCGGATCCACAGATACCTGCCTTGCCTCTAGTGGCTTTAGCTTACCTGCACACGAGGAAAGCAGCACTACAAGTGCGGCAAAAAGCGTGCTAAGCAAAAGATTTCTGATTTTCATAAGTCTAATACTATTATATATGAAACATAAATTATTTTCGCAGGTACAAATATACTCAATTTAGAGCACATTATTAAACCATATATCGTTGGATCGCCTATCATCCAAGGTCTATAAAGAGCGAACAGCTATACGGAGACCGTATAGCTGTCCTGCTAAATACCTTAACTATACCTAATAATAGGTAGCAGCCTTATTCGTTGTAAGGAGCAAAATCGCTCTTCTCAGCCCCACAAACTGGGCAAACCCAATCCTCAGGAATATCCTCAAACGGAGTACCTGGAGCAATTCCACCATCCTCATCGCCCACCTCTGGGTCGTAGATATAGCCACAAGGCTCACAAATCCACTTCTGCATAATCTTTTTATCTTTATTTTTATAATATCAACTTGTGCAGATAAGCCACAACTGCTTATCTGTGACAAAGATACCTAAATTTAGCGACATCGGCACAACCTACGTCACCTCAACTCCACAAGAAAAGTTTTCGATCTATTATCACAACGAGGAGGTCCGATTGGCTGAAGCCCTGTATTAGAGACCGTAGCACTAAGAGAGGCAAGCCTTTTAGAAGGCCATTTCAACTCATTGTAATTCAACATTATACACAAACCTCTATCGAGTTACAAACTCAGTCTTCGCTGAGTTACAAACTCCGCAATTGCTTAGTTACAAACTCCACAATTGCTTAGTTACAAACTCGACGATCGGTGACTTATTAAGGAAGATCTTCCTCATGTGTACCCCAACAAGGTCTACATAAACTCCAAGAGACTATTGCACAAAGTAGCTCACTTGCCCAATACTCCATCTGAATCTCTATGGTTACGACCTTACAAATGCACAACCGCTACAAAGCGGTTATAAAATATCGGAAAGAAATAAAATCGGATATAAATGGGGTTTAAGACTCTTGCAACTGTATTGCAAAGTTGATATTACATTAGACAAAAGTTCACTTTTAACATCCTCACATTTCATTAAGATAGGAAAGTCTCTTTTACATTAAATCATTGCCAGCGAGGTCATACACCCGCGTACATACCGCTCATAGAGCAAAAATACCTAATTATAGGTATATCCATTTTTATACTTCTTGGTACCTTTGCAAAATTAAAATAGGTACGTTACACAAATAAATATTTCAAACTGGTAATGAGTATTCAATTAAGGCGTTTGTGCCTTTTAACACTGCTATCAATCGCCTCTTTACTCGGTTATAGTGTCGCCGATGCGGCACCTGTCACCAAGTCGAGAGTGAAGCTTGTAGTACTAGATGCACGCACCAAAGAGCCAATCATCAGTGCTGTGGTGAGGAGCAACGATCTCAAGAATCCTGTCCTTACAGGTATGGATGGTGACTGCCAATTGGTTTTCACTCGCCCTGTAAGCAAAACAAAACTAATGATCACCTTCGTGGGTTACAAACCGATTGAGCAGGTAGTGACCTTTGATAAGAGCGATAAGGTGACCTTATTTATGCATGAAGACTCCGAATTGATGGATGAGGTGCTAGTCACTTCGCAAAAGCGACACACCTCTGTACTTCAGCAGGCTATCTCTATCGACTCAGAGACACTGGAGAAGAGTAGTTCACTCTCCCTTGCCAAGATGCTGGAGTCGGTCCCTGGTGTGAGTAGTATTAGCTCCGGTGGTACGATCGCCAAACCAGTAATCCAAGGGATGCACAGTAGCCGTATCCTCTTGATGAATAATGGTGTGCGACTAGAAAGCCAGAGCTGGGGTTCGGACCACGCTCCTGAGATCGACCATACTGGCGCGAGCGTTGTGGAGGTGGTTAAGGGCGCAGAGTCTATTAAGTATGGCTATGGTGCTATGGGCGGTGTAGTGCTCTTCAACCAAGCTGAGCTACCCTTCGAACGCGAGAAGTTTACCGTCAACGGTCGTGCCAACCTAGGCTACGACTCCAATGCACACGGCTATAGCGGGGCAGGCTCTGTAGAGATGGGCTACAAGATCTTCGGGCTTCGCCTACACGGCATGTACCAGAGAGCTGGTGACTACAGTACGCCTGAGTACATCCTCAATAACACTGGCTACAACAACATCAGCCTCTCAGCTCTGGGTGGGGTGAAGTGGCGAAGCATTACAGCTACCATCTTTACGAGCCTTTACTACTCCAGAAGTGGTATCTACTTTGGTAGTAAGATCTCCGATCTTGCCCAACTTCTTGAGCGCTTCAAAATCGGCCGTCCAGATCCAATTACACTAAAGCCATTCACCTACAATGTAGAGCCTCCTTTCCAGCAGACACAACACTTTACGCTGAAAGGAGATGTGAAATGGCAGATCAACGACCGCCACAAGCTTACCTTCATTGGCTCATATCAGGACAACCTACGCTGGGAGTTTGAAAACCGTAAGATTAAGGATCTCAGCTGGTATCCAGTCCAAGACCTTCTCCTCTCTACCTACCGTGGCGATCTTATGTGGAATGCCGATTGGGGTCTATGGGATATGAAGACAGAAGTAGGCGCTACAGGTACTTACCAATACAATTATAACTACCCAGGCACTAAACAGCCAGCCTTTATCCCTAACTACGCTGCACTTACGGTAGGAGGATATGTGCTACACTCAGGTAAGGTCGGACCGCTACAACTCTCTGCAGGTCTTCGCTATGACTTCCGTGCAATGGACGTAGATGGATATACCAGCATCGGCGGTAGCCCAAAATACTACACCGACTGGAAAATATTCAGTAACTACACCATGAGCTTTGCTGCGCACTACCAATTTAATGACCAATTGGACGCTCGCGCCAATATCGGTTGGTCTTGGAGACCACCAGATATCAATGAGCTTTACTCTATCGGACTACATCATGGTACTTATTGGGTAGAAGGTAACCGTAACCTAAAGAGTGAAAATGGCTACAAAGCGGTATTGGGAATGCGCTGGCGAAATAGCTGGATTTCCATTGAACCAAGTGCCTTCTATCAAGGGGTAAAGAATTATATCTACGATAGCATTGGAAAGGGTATGGATCGTTTCTACAACCACCCAACAGGCAAGTATCCAAAATTCAAATTTGGACAGGATGATGCGCGTCTCTTCGGAGGAGACTTGATGGCAACCGTCTCTCCAATAGAGGGACTAAGTCTATCAGCACGTGGAGAGTGGATCAATGCCCGCAACCTTACTCAGAATGAGTACCTACCATTTATGCCGTCTGATAGATATGGAGCATCGGCAAGCTATGAATGGAAGATGGGTAGCGACAAGCAATACCATTTCCTAACCTCTCTCTCAGGTATATTTGTGACGAAGCAGATGCACTTCAACCCAGAGAAGGACCTCGTAGATGAGACCCCTCCAGCCTACGCATTGATGAATGCAACGGCCGAATTTACTTGGGACCTTCCGGCTAATAGAGAGTTCAAGCTAATCCTAATTGGGGATAATATCCTCAATACAATGTACAAGGAATACACTGATAGATTCCGATACTACGCACATGGAAAGGGAGCTAATATCTCGCTCCGTACTATCATTAAGTTTTGAAAGTTATGAAAAAGAATATAATATCATTGCTTATTGCGGCTCTGTTGGTGGCTAGCTGTAGTAGTGAGAAAGTCGATGAGCTACTTAAGGGCTTTGTAAAGGCTCCACCATCGTCCATTGAGCGTGTGGTAGTAGGGCACGACCAAGTCTATTCGATTCAGGCAATCCTACGTATGGCACGTAAGAGCGACATGAGACTAGAGAATGGAGATGATGTCTATACTGCTTATGATATAGCACACTTTGAGACACCTATCCCAGTATATCAGGAGATTACCATCAGCCGAGATGAGGGTGGTAACTCTGTGATCACCTCGGACCGTAAGGCCTTTGATGTGCTCAAGTCGGATGAGTTTTACTACGGACTAGAGCTCAACTATTTTGATATTAACGGTAATAATATCAATCATCAGTTCGCTCAAATCAGTGACCCAGCAGAGTCTAAGTCGACTAAGCGAGAGGAGTGCAAGACCTCTCCTGAAGCTACGCTTTACCAGCACCAGCACTTCTTCACGATTGGAAACTCTGCCCTCGGCTACCACGGCCAAGGAAGTAAGATAGAGGGTAAGTTGCCGCTTGTCTATCCTATGACTAGAGATAGCCTATATATCGACCGATATGTATTCCCTGAGAAGGCAGGAGCGGAGGATGGCGTGGAGATTGTAAAAACCGAGAGCACCTCTGGAGATCCTATCTACACACCAGCCACTCAACACATTCCTAATGGCCTACGCTACAATCTTCCATTAGCGATGAAGGCACAAGAAGCACTCACTACTGATGATTATGTCGATGCAAGTGGCAATCACTACATACTGACACAAACAATCAGTCAAAGCAGATCCAATGAATTGGTACCAGAAATCTTTACCTACGAGTATAGAGATACAGACCCAATGGATAAGATGCTAGGAGAAGAAGTAGACTTTGATGACCTAGGCGACAATCGTGGTTTTATGATAGACGGCTATGAAGCGCCCTATGCCATCCGAATGCGTATGCATAGAGCCCTAGGTGGTAATCAGCTAGAGCGTCTGGGCTTCAAAGGTATGCTACAATTCAAAAGAGCCAATGTACACTTTCAGTTGCACGTATCTATATTCCATATTAAGAATGCCCAAAGAGGAAAGAATGGACTTGGCGGTAAGTATGATGATGGTGAAGGCTCTTTTGCGAAAGTAAAGTATGAATTTAACGAACTAAAAACTGCATTAGGGGACTTTGACTCACAACTTACTATTCCATTTAGAGTGATGGCTGATGTAGATAACAGTGACCAAGAGAAGTGTATCTCCAACATCAAGCTCTACTACCCTAAAGCTAACGAGGCCGACTTACGTAAGATGCTGTGGAGTCCCGACTCCTATTTCAATCGCTATCCAAGCAAAAACATGTAATAGTTATGATGAAAGCTATGACACATAAGATATTTTACACTGCACTACTAGTCTCTTGCTTTTGCCTGGTGACTAGCTGCCAGAATTTCATATTCGGGCAGATAGACTTTGATTACAACGAAAGCCCAGCAGTACAACATAAGATGCCTACTTCAGGAGCCGATACCATTCAGCCTCCTAAAGTAACTATTGACATCCCTAATCCTGACAAAGATGGAGCCTTCAACAATTGGGCTACCTGCCTAGTGATGTTCAAGGAAGGGCACCCACACGGTGGTGACCTATTGCACGGCAACTTTGTCTATAAGAAAGCTCCCTGGAAGCAGGAGATGTTTGCCTTCGCCCACAACCGTCCAGAAGGGATAAAGGTTGAGATGATGAGGGAGAGTACCGCTACATCTAGAGAGAAAGAGAAGGGTATTGAAGGACCTGATTACTTCCGCATCATCGGTGGTTATAGTAAGCTTTGGGGGCTCTGCCTCTACTTCTTTGACAAAGATGGGAAGCGACTCAATGACGAGATATACAACCACTCGGATGAGTACCAGATATTCTTTACCATCAGCGATAAAGACGATAAGGGGCAGCCTTACGACGTGCTAGATGTAAGATTCAGAAACGGAGCAGACAATCCTGAGAAGTTTGGCAAAGTAGCGTGGGGTGAGATCAATGAAAAAGCGTATAAAGAGGAAGAGCCTATTGCATCGCCTTTCTACCAACAGTTTAAGAGCTGGGAAGAGAGAGCGAAGGCGACTCCCTACTTATTTACCTATACCTATCGAGATACTTGGACTCAAGATGATATGAATGATGGTGCTACGGAGTTATTTAATATCCGATTATTGCCACCATCTACACGGTTTAGCTACTATGGAGCCGATCCTGCTTATGACCAAGATAGAGTTGGACTAAAGGGGCATATTCGTTTTGATATGCTTGAGAAGTACCACAATAGCTCAATAAATGATGGTAGCTTCAATGGCTTCAACGACTATATAGAAGCAGGGTGGCCTATTAAGCGCGCAAAGCCAGATATTGTTGGGAATAATACGTTCTCACGAGCTTATGTTTTACTTCCTCAGTTCTACCTTTCCATTCGTGTGATGAAATGCGAGAAAGGCAAGAAGGCACAGAGAGATATGCCATTGAATTATGCCAAAGAGCCATTCGGTAAGGCGACAAAGGTGTGTGACGAATCCAATAACCCAGGTAATCAATGGACAGAAATCATTCGATTTAATATCCCTATTAAGGTTTATGCCAATATGGGGGACTCAGACCCAACAAGTGCCGACTATAACGAGCCTTACTACGTACACCTAGCTAGAGAGATAAAGCTAAACCCAAAACAGGCATACGATGAGGTATTAAATCTCCAAACACACGGTAGTAATGGTGGATTTGCCTCTTGGTTTT
>USJF01000024.1 GCA_900554935.1 uncultured Porphyromonas sp. | reverse complement strand
ACTTGATGGCAACTCGTGAAATTACGGCACGGCTACAACGTGGGTCGTCGTAGAACATATTCTCTACACCACCGTTGGACTCGCGGATCAAGCGGTCTGGGCTGATGCCTTGCTCGTTAACGAGGAAGTCGATCACCACCTTAGAGCGCTGCTCGCTTAGGAACTGGTTGCGCTTCGAAGTACCGGTACCACGGTCGGCATAACCCGCGATCACAAACTTCGAATCTGGCTCACGACGCATTGCCTCAGCTAGGTAGCCAAGGTTCACCTTATCCTTATTAGAGAGGTCCCACTTATCGATCACGAAGGTCACGAGTAGTGGACCAGCGATGATCGTCTCCTTAGCCTCCTGCACGGCAGGTTGATTAGCTAGCTCATCACGGAGCACCTGATTAGCACGCTGTAGCTCGTTGACACGGTTACGAAGAGTGTTGAGTAGCTCCTCATTGTAGGTCACTACAGTAGTGCGACTACGGTTCCAGCCACGGCCAGGGATATTGTAGGTCAGACCCAACTGTGCCTGTAGGATACCCTCGCCCCAGCGGCCACCGATCTGACCATCAAAGCGGTCATTGGCATAGAAAGCGTCGGCAGAGAGGTGCATCCAAAGAGCATCAGAAAGACGGCAGGCAGCGATCAGACCACCATTGATAGTCGCCTCATTGCTCTCACGTTGCTCCTTCATCACGCCACCAACACTATGGAAAGGCTTATTGAAAGAGTGACCCCAACCGATACCTACATAAGGCATCAGGTGGAAGAAGCGATCCTCCTTATAACCACCGAAGAGGTTCACCACGTCAAATAGCACATCCACAGAGCTATTGAGGTACTGCATCTTGGTGTTGTACAGAGGATAGGTATTGCGCTTCGTGGCACCCTCGTTCTGAGTAGCACCCTGTAGCCCCTGACCATCCTTCACGCCAGTGATAAAGCCTTGGTAGTTGCCAGGGATACTATTGGTATGGCCCGAAACGCCTTTGAGCTCCCAGCCAGTAAAGCGCGCACGCACACCGATGGTAGGGGTAAACCACTTACCGAATGCTACCGTTGCAGCAGGGGTGAGGCGGTCGCCAAAATCCATCTGCTTGGAGTGGTCACCAAAGAGCATCTGGGCACCACCCTGTAGGGTGATGAACCAGTTGTCGCCAAAGTGATTGGTCTCCACCTTGTACTTATCATCGTTGTAAGTCACCACTTTAGTGGAGTCGGTGGCAAATTCGCTCACCACCTCGCCCTGAGCAGCGGCCCCAATAAAGGCCACTGCTGAGAGTCCGAGGATTGAAATGATTTGTCTTAAATTCATATATTATCTTGATTTACTATTATTTGCTTTTCTTAGCGGCTTGCCACTCGGCATCGGACAAGTCACGCACACAACGGACATAGCCCTCATAGTTTGCAACTTGAGGACCAAATATAGGAGCATCAAATCCCATAGGCCAAGCAATATTGGTATCCACACGCATAAAGAAACCTGGCTTTACTGCATCCGCTCTTTCTGAACGTGAAGGTACCGTACTAGCCCATACAATAAAGTACTTATCTGAATTGGTTACCCTATTTTTAAAGTAGAAATCTTGACTACTAGGAGTACCAAGTCCCATAATGGTTAGCTCCGCCAGATTTGGCAACCTCCAAGTACCTTGATCAGATGCATCACTCTTCTCATAGTAGCTGAGACAAGGGCTCTTACCAATTCGGAGCAATCGTCTGAAAAGCGGTTCATCTGCTTTGTTAATAGCTTTTCTGTTTCTTGTGTCTGGGTCGTAATTCGAGAATCCCTTAGCATACTCCTTAGAGAGTCTAAAGCCCTTATAGTAAAGACGCATACCAGAATCCCTCTCATTGTGCTTTGGCAACTCTCCATCAACAAAGGCAAAGCGAGCAGTAGAGGCATTCAGGTGATTATAACCCACAAAAACACCTCCCTGATTATTTTGGTTCGCTCTCTCTTCTTGTGATGGTAGGTTAGGGATGAATTGGAGCATCTTATTGCCCTCAGGCTTATAATACTTCTCATCAAAGTTGTAAGAGTAGCCCGTAGGATCCTCTATACTTGACTTCTCAATAATTCCAAGGTCACGAATCAAGCGAACAGTATTACGGAGTTTCGCCATATTAGCTGGAAGCAGACCAAAAGTCGTACCTCCACCCACATAATCACAAAGAACCTCGTAGTATGGAACTGCTGACATAATATCAGGGATCACACAGATAGGGTTACTACCATATACCGTATTTGTTCCCAAATAAGCGGAAGAAGTAAATACCACTAGACGATTGGTGAACACCTTTCCTGTACCCATAGGAGCTTTTAACCGAGCATAGCCTGGCAATGATTGTTCAAACATCACCATCATCTCCGCTTCGAGCTGAGCAGGGATATACCACTTCAGCTCATTCGCCTGCATCTTACCATCTCTATTGATATCACGATTGCGGACAAAGGGTGAATAGGTTGAGATAACTGTGTTGAATCCTCTATTTTCTTTTAGATAAGCACCGGTAGGACGACCTACTGTACGCTTTTCCCAAATCTTCTCCTCAGGATCATGGTTGTAAGCTAGCTCGTCTGTTGCAGAATTAGGAGCCACCATTTCATACTTAGTAAGCCTACCTGAAGCCACAGCATCACGAAGCCACTCTGCATAGCCACCTATATTATATTGAGGATTAACTGTTACCTGTGAAGAGCCCAAAATATTCCAAGTATTGATCCATCCATTTGAAACAGATCTATTAATCCAACGTGATCCACCATCCGCTCGTTGATATGAGAAAGGCAAATTAGGGGTTTCATCAATAGACTCTACACCCCATACACGCACACCCTCGGGGGATTCTGTAAATATAGTTTTGATAGAGTGCTGGAAAATAGACAGGTAAGTTCCCTTGGTATAGTGGCTCAACTGGTCAGCAGAAGTGTGTATTCCACCGGAAAGGAGGAAAAACTTACGATCAGCGGCATTAGCAAAGGTTTTCCAAAGGTTTTTATCCTTATTACTTTCTGTCCGGCTCGCCTTGGTCTTGAACTTCGAAGGATCCCAATCGTAATAGTACTCATCCACAAAGATAGTGATGCAGATCGCATTGTTGCTATCGAAAAGAGGGTCAGGATTAGTTAAGAGCCATGCAAAAAATTGCTCTACTGTCAGCGTCTTGCCCCAATAGGTTGAAGTAGAAGCACCCTCACCGGGGTCTTTGGTATTAGAGTAAATCACCTCTGGAAGATGATCAGGATTAAATCCGCCTGCCATTGGTGGCTTATGCACATAGATACGGATCCAATCGCTATCCACCTGCTTATCCCTTGGCACGCCACCCAGAAGTACTTGTTGAGCTTCAGCTAGGGTGTAGGAAACCAAAGTAAATGGCTGGAAAGGAGATTGCACCATAAACTGCAACTTAGCATCGTCCTTTAGTTCCCGATTGCTAGCACTCTTAAAGATGTCAAAGTCTGCAGCAGAGAGAAGCACGGTACGCTGTTCGTAGTGGCTATCCAGCACAAAAGCAGGCTTATTACCAATGACTGTTCCGCCCTCTACAGAAGGATTAGGCTCATCAAGCTTATTAGCGGAGGTTGCCTCGACAATGACATTTTCTACTCCATTAATGGTGATGGTATACTTGTAGTGAGTAGCAGATTCAATATTATAATTATTGATCTTCTTCAGATCATCTGCAGAAGGATTGCTCCAATTTTTAACACCACCAAAGCCACCAAGCACTACTGTGTAGGCAAGGGTCGCTTGTTGCTCAGTACCATCATCCTTCTTGACGGTAATATCAGCCTCCATCACAAATGCAGTCGCCACATCAGGAGCATACTCCCATGCACCATTCTTCACATAGCCACCAGCAGCAGCCTCTTTCAGTCTCTTTTGGCGAAGGTCAAAAGCAGTGTAGCCCGATTTGCCTTCACCCTTTCTGGTTTGTGCAGCAGCCACATCCTCGCTAGTAATCTCCTTTTTAACAGGTGGGTAGTTAGGCATCAAGTAGCCTTCAGAGCTAAAGCTGTCATCTTTGATACTCACCAACATTTGGGTAGTTGGGGTATTCAATGGTTTGATTTGGTCAGCATCTCCTTGGTTCTCCTTAGCAATCGCACTGAAGAGACTGGAATGGGTAGGGATGTTTTGGTAGTGGTAATGAATGGAATTGATCGTTACCCCATCACCTGCTTTCACTTGCGTTGTGATTTTAGCAATAAATGGCACCATCTGTATGCTTACAGTACCCTTCTTTACATCGTCAGAAGTCACCTTTTGAAAGGCATACATCAATGGCGATTCATAGCGCTCAGCAGAGGTAGTACCACGATTTCCACGGTTCACATTAAGACGCAGTGCCCTAAGCTGTTCAATATCATCAATAGCCATAAGCTGAGCATCGGTAGTTACAGCAGTGCCATTTGACTCCTCCAAAGCAAAGTTTTCAGAAGTAAAATTGCCCAGTGCTACGATGGTCACCTGGTCGTTGAGGTTTTTGAGTTTAAGCTTCAGCTTATCTCCAAACTGACCCTTTGTCTCTGTTCCACCAAAAGGAACACCCTTATTGGTGGAGCCACCTGCTTGGGATCCTGGCGTGTCACTTGCTACAAACTTTAAATCTTCTTCGGCATCGTGGCTGATGATAGGATTACCAATTCGTTTTCCTTGCTTATCGAAGACCCAAATAACAATATCCTCGATACGGTGCTCATCCTCTGGGCGAAGGTGTGAGCGGAGGGTCACTTCTTCAAAGTCTCGGACATTGAAGATGACGTCTAGGGATGATGGGTCGCCCTCTTCGCCATAGAGGTCTATGGTACGCTCGTTACGACACGATGCTAGGGCGAGTATGGCCACTAAGGTAGTGGCGAATAGTTTAAAGTATTTTGTTACCATTATATCTGTAATATATATATTGAGACTGTTGTGCGAAGGCTATCGGCGAGTATCTATCTCAGTGATTAGCCAGTTTGTAACTCGGCGTTGGCTCAGTTTGTAACTCGGCGATTGCTCAGTTACAAACTCAACTTTTGCATTGACAACCCATTGATTTATAGCTCTATACAAAGTCGCTCTTTTCTTGAAGGGGGCGTGTCTCACAAACTCTGAGTCTACTTAGACGCAATCATTCGTACAACTGTCTCATATTGATTATACTTAGTCAAATGAAGGGATATTTGTCTCCACAATATAAAATGAATTGGAGCCAAACTCTGCTGAAGCAACTGGTGAGATACCTACACTCATACGGTAGTATCTTCCGTCGTCGTGAGCAAACATCGTCTTATTAGGTGCATACTCTTGGTTCTTGGGCTTACGGAACTTGTAGGTGCTCTTCTCCCACCTACTCTGGGCAGCATTGTAAACCTCCCAAGTGATCGTGATATTAAATTCTTCGTTATTAGCTGGGGTCATTGGTCTGAACCAGACAGGGACGATCTGTCGCTTACTGGCATCGGAGAAGTCGAGGTTGCTTACGGTGTAAGTCACTTGATCTTTAGCAGTGCCTACCTTCCAAGGATCAAAAGAATCGGCAAATACGTTGCTGGTGAAGGTAGAGCCAGCGAAGGCCATTCCATTGGACTGTACAGTGAGGCGTGGGTGCTGATTCAATGAGCCACCTACGGAATTGGCTGTATAGCCTTGCTCACCAGAGATGTTATCAAACATTACAAGGAGCACATTACCAAATAGATTAAAGTGGACACCACCACCCCCGCTCTTATGGATGCTATTCCACTGCTGATTAGCACTAGCAGCCTTGTTGGTGGAGATCAGTGGCCAACCAACTTCAGTTTTTTTCATATCCACATTACCATTATTCACCCGATCGGTAACGATAGTAGCCTTTGAATCGGCATATTTACTAGTTGCTATGATTTGGGCACCCTTGGTAACTTGGGTAGCAGGTTGGATACCACTAGTAGCGAAAAACTTGATGGTGCCGTCGGATGCTACATTACTATCTTCATAAGGCACCTTAAGGTCGCCCTTATAATCCTCCTTGAGGGTCATAGAGCTGATCCTAGCAGCCGTCTCAGTACCCGTTGGTTGATAAATCAGCATGGGCAAAGTAGCTCCTGCACCGCCCCAGGTAATTTTCTTAGGGCTATCCTTAGGAGCCCCGTCTTTATCTTGCCCTACGAAGAGCGCTCTTGGAGCACTAGACCCCGAAAGGGTGGCTTCTGCAGAAGCTACGTTATTCTCTACTGGTGCCTCTGGACCTCGCTTACAGCTTACAGTAGTAGCCAGTAGCAAGGAGGCACCTAGGAGAGTAAAGATTACATTTTTAGTCATATTTCCTTTCTTTCTCAATACATTTGCAGTCATACGAAGCCTGCATTCTTTAACTTCATCTCTCTTGATGCTATCACTCCAATGTGAACCAGTCATCAATACTACCATCGTCGCCTACACCAGGTTGCGCGCCATCGGGTACTTTCGTCGACGTCCTTTGTCGTGACGGTAGACCCCCACTGGCTGTGGGATCGGCCAAGAAGGCCTTTTCGATACGTACCTCTTCGACTGAGAGGGTAGGCGCTTCATACTTCTTTTGTTTCATACTGTCCTGTAATATTATATTGTTATTTATTTTTATTCACATGCTTTCTTCCGCCTTTGCCGTAGCCGTAACCATAGCCATAACCATAGCCGTATCCTCTCTGCTTCAACTCAGCACCATTGAGGAGAAGGTAAAGGTCGGGTAGTAGCTTCTCATCGTAGATACGCTGGATATCGGGGAGCACACGCTCATCGGTTGCACCGGCACGGACAATGAATAGGCTTAGATCCATCCCCCTAGCTACTACCGCAGCATCAGCTACTGCCACGAATGGTACCGAATCAAAGAGCACAAAGTCGTAATTGGCTCGTAGGGCGGAGATCAATTGGTCAAACCGCTCGTCCATCAGTAGCTCTACTGGATTATATACTTCGCTTCCAGCAGAGATCACATGAAGGTTGGGTAGATCAGAATCAACTTGCTCAATAACTACTGCCATCTCCAATGCGGGATCTAGGATATAATCACTCACACCTTGGCCTTTGATATGTAGGCGCCGAGAGAGGCTTGCCTTTCGGAGATCGAGGTCAACTAATGCCACCCGCTTCTCTAGGAAAGCAAGCGAACGAGCGAGGTTGTAGGAGACGTAGCTCTTCCCCGCACCTTCGAAGAGGGAGGTAAGCATGATAGTATGCCCGCCCTCTGTAGCTTTGCCTTGTCTCAGCCTGAAGAGAAGGCTAGTGCGGAGGATACGAAACGCCTCGGCACTAGTGTCATCGCCCTTAGCGGAGATACCGTGAAAACCTTCCTTCTCTTGAGTAGAATCAAAAGGAGTGACCCCAAGTAGGGGTACAGTGACCGCCTCTTCCAGCTGCTTCTTACTTCGCACCTCAGTATCGCTCAAGAGCCTAAGGATGAAGTAAAAAGTGGTGAGTACCAAGGCAGCCATTATGGCGATAACCAAACTCCTATTGCGGTTAGGGCTGATAGGTCTATAGCTTGTAAAGGAGTCTATCACCTTGGCATTGGTCTCCGCCGTTGCCTGGTTAAGTGAATTCTCCTCACGCTTTTTAAGCAAAAAGACATAGAGGTCAGCCTTAATTGATTGCTGACGTGCAATATCCAGAGTACCAAGCTCACGATAGGGCTGTGACTTAAGGTTGTTGATCGCCACCCCTTTAGCCTTTTTCATCTGCTTAAGCGAGAAAGTCCTAGCCTCAATGAGATTATCTATACCAGTAGTGATATTACCCTTAAGGAGAGACATCGTCTGCTCGAGCTCTTTCACAACGGGGTTATTGGTGCTTCCATCTTGTGCGATCTGGTCGCGACGTATCTTGAGCTCATTGTACTGCGCTATCTGCCTTCCAATAGTGGGATCAACGATATCCTCTCCAGGGAGAAGGCTACGGACACTCTCGGGATTGTTGATGGCACTACGTACGGAGCGAAGAAGCGACAGCTCCCGCTCCGTCTGGCTAATCTCTATGGCATTGACACTGCCCACCTCCAGTGGCGTAACATCGATAGCCTCACTCTGTGCCTCGGCTAGCTTCTGCTCCACACCGCCTAGCTCATCGCTCATCGCCACGATACGGTCATCGATAAAGCGAGCTGTCCGGCGGGCGCTTTCATTTTTATCATCTATCGCCTCCTCGTTGTACACCTCCACCAGCGCACTGAGTACCTGATGAGCTCTAAGAGGATGATTGTCCTTCAGCTCAAGGTTCATAATTCTAGTGGATGGTTGTGGTTCAGTGGTTAATGAGGCAACATACCGATTGGCCACCACTTCTGCTGGCCATTTAGCTACATATATAGTAGTTCCCTTTGTCTGCTCCTCCTTAAAGGTATCAGTGGTGAGCACGGTGAGTGGTCCATAAGGAGTATCAGAGGTCTTACCGAGAGGTAGCGTAAGGGTCCTCTCTGGCTCAGGGAAGCCTGATAGCTCCACTTGGTTATCTCCTAGATAGGTCATCTCCAGGCTAAATTGCTTGGTAGTAAGACTATCATTAGTGACCAAACGAAGAGGCGTAGTGCTATAGAGCTCCACCTGCCGAAGGCGACGCTTTACCTGATAGCTAATATCGGCACCAGCACGCTTCACCGCCTCAGTCATTAGCATCTTGGAGCGGAAGATATAGACCTCATTGTTCAGAGGATTGACGGCACGTCGTGAGCCAACCTCAAGGTCTACATTCATTTCAGCTCTAGGGTCCTTGATTATCACCTGTACGCCACTCGTATAGACCAAAGGGCGCCTAGCCACCGAATACCACGCTACGACTACGAAGAGCAGCGTGATAGCCAGAAACCAGTACCACTTAGAGAGAAGGTAATAGAAAAGGTCTACCATATTGAAGTTGCTCAAAGCACCCGACTTCTTGGTCACACCCTGCTGACGATTGATAGGATTATTACTCATAGCTCTATCTGCTTGTCGCTTACTTTTTCAATTGCGTTATGGCCAATATAATAGAGGTGGGCAAAGCAATCAGGCTCGTGATACGGCCGAAGATACGCCAGAAAGTATCATCCTTCTCATCCTCCACATATCTTGGTGGCACGTAGATCATATCACCCTGCTGTAGATAAAAGGCAGGGCTACTGATCACCTCAGTGCTCTTGACATTATTAGGAATCATAATATAGCTATCACCCGACTTCCTCAGCACCAATACCTTCTCAAAGTCGCCCTTATCCGTAATACCACCCGACATAGCGATCGCCTCCAGGAGATTAATACTTCCAGATTCTACCGTATGCTTTCCCTGCTCTAGACTCCCTAGGGTGTAAAAACTAAAGTCAGCGTACTCCGCATAGACTTCTGGGTCGGCAATGTAGCCACCATTGACAATAGCATTAGCGATGGAGCTCTGGAGCTCATCCACCGTCATTCCACTAGCCTGAATCATCCCAAGTACAGGGAAATTGATCATTCCCCTCTGGTTCACTCGATAGACATTCCGGCGCTCCTGTGTGCTGGCACCGCTCACCTCTTTAGAGCCAACCGCGCCATCGCTAGAGACCTGAATCTGCGATGAGACAGTCAGGTTGAATGGAGCCGCTAGCTCTTGTCGTGAACTATTCACTACAATACGGATATTATCATCGGGCTTGATAAGTGCCTTGGAGTCATAGCGAGCCTTGTAAGCTCTCAGATACTCCATATCCTGTAGGTAAGTGATATCTTTAACCGACTTACAGGAACTCACCAAGAGAAGCAATGCAAGACAACTCCAGAGAGATAGTTTATTTACTAATTTTTTCATGGGCACAAAGGTAGAAAAAATTTATTTAATGATAGTGAATCATTAGAGCACACTCAAAACGTCTTGAAGCTAAGGATAGATAATGTCGTCTTCCAGATAATAGAGAGGTCCCTAGTGATACTAGGATCATCAATATAGTCGAGATCCATCTCAAGCCGGTGTAGCATCTTGTCCAGAGTATCGGTGTAACCATTGTAGAGAGTAGCTTCGCTAAAAACACCTGGGCGCATACCGTATAGCTCCTCATAGCGAGGGTTGGCCTCAACGATCTTATCGATATAATACTTACGCTCCGGACGATACCCTACAAAGCTCATATCACCACGTAGGATATTCCATAGCTGTGGAAACTCATCGAGATGGTAATTGCGGATAAAAGCTCCCACTTTGGTAAGGCGCGGGTCACGGTCCTTGGTAGCGCAGAGCTGTGGCTGGCCACCCTTCTCGGCATCGATCCGCATACTTCTAAACTTATAAAGGGTAAAAGGCTTTCCACCCTTGCCAATACGCTCTTGCTTAAAGATAGGAGAGTGCTTGTCCTCGCACCATACCAAGAAGGCAATTACTATAATTGGAAGAGCAAAAACCAGTCCGCCACCTACCGCTATCACGATATCCGACACCCGCTTTATGGCGTTGTAAAAGACTTGTCTACTCGAACCAGCATCAGACCCCTCAGCCTGCTCCACCTCGTGTTGTGCGACGTGGTTCAGGCTCAAGGCTCTGTCTCCAGTTGCGTGTGCTACTTCTTGTCTCTCGCTATCAAGACTTGTCCAGGTAATCATTTCATTCATCATTTCACTTAGTTCCTTACCATAGCCCTCCTACGGTAGTGAAGAAAGTAGTTATTATCTATTTTGTTTAGTTCTTTTGAATCTCCTTGTAAATCTCTACGCAGCGATCAATCATGGCATCAATGGTAAAGAGCGATTCAAAGCGTGCTTTCGCTCTACGGGCATAGCCCTGGTAGCTCTCCTCACTCTCAAATATCTCCTCTACCGCTTCAGCCAGAGCCTTGCCATCCTTCACCGGTACGGTACGGCCCGACTCTCTGTCTCTATTCACCCACGATACCCCACTATCGGCAATCTCGGTGCTCACTACTGGCTTTTGGAGGCTCATCGCTTCCAGCTGTACAATGGCGAAGGCCTCGTTCTTGGTAATCGAACTAAGCACAAAGAGATGACACGCCTCTAGGTAAGCTACCTTCTCCTCATCAGAAATAAAGCCCAGTAGCTTCACCTTACCCTCTAGCCCTTGTGCCACAATCTGCTGCTGTAGCTCCTGCTTTAGAGGTCCCTGCCCAGCTATCAACACCAGATACTCATCGCCGAGATGCGACGCCATATCCACTAAGTACTTCATACCTTTATAGGGTACCAATCGGCCAATAGTAAGGAGCAGGCGCTTGCCACGGTACTTAGCTTGTATCTTCTCCACTAGTGAGCGATTAGGCTCTTGTGGAGAGATCCCAATCGGCATGTAAGTGAGCTTGGAGCGATCTTGTAGCCCATTGGCTATCTGCGGGCTGTTATTCACATACACAGGTGTGGTACCAACCACCTTATCTGCTCGCTGAAGTAGCCACTCCTCTATCGGTTGGTACAATTTATAAAGCCAAGGATGCACCAAGACATCGCTATGCCAGTGCAATACCACTTTCCCTTGGTAGCCAGAGTGCTTCAGCACCCAGCCAGCCATAGGATCGGGGTGGTGAATATGGATCAAATCGTAATGCCCTTGGATCTCGCGTAGCTTACTGAGCAATTGAGGTGAAAAGGTGGTACCAAACTTCCTAAAGAGGGTTTTGCAGACATAAGTGGTACCGCCATCCTTATGAGCCACCTCGCTATATGGTGCTGCAACGTAACTACTGCAAAGGAGGTCACAATCAATACCACGAGTAGGAAGATTGTTGCGAAGGAGCTCCATCACCTTCTCAACACCGCCCCTTACGGGGTAAAACTTTCCAAACTGCAGGACTTTCATAGACCTTTAATACCGCTAATTTGTCACCTCAACATACCAAAATACCGCTCTATAAGTGGAGACTATTGGCATTTTATAACATTTATATCCTATTATTCACGGCACAAAGGTATGAATTTATATAACACCAACCAAATAATCACCTCACATTTTTTAGGTAGCAGTAGATGAAGTGCTAGACAAATATATCGTGATATAGATTTACAAGTGATATATTTTGATAATAATAGGTAGTTTTTTTGACACTAATAATAGCGTCACGGAATTTCTACAATATATCACACGGCATCAAAGGTTTCTAGTGGGAAAATAGCAATAAGTGAGTAAAGTATCAATAACTTTATTTGCGATATAATTTGCATATAAAATTATTTGTGACTACCTTTGCCTTGTGATTGATAGACGACTTTTTAATAATCAACTCTATACCAGTACTATGAGCGAATTACAGTTTTTCAAAATGGTCTCTCCAAAGGGGGTGAGAGACACTGGTGTGATACCTGATAAGCTACCCCCGCTACCAGAGGTATTGGCACGCAACCAAGGGGTAAAGTCCACCGCCTGCCTCTACTTCCCCGACATCTCACCTAAGAGCGCAAGCCGAGCTCTACGACGAGAGATCGCAGGCTACCCCAAACTACGCACCGCACTAGAGGAGGTCAATTGGCACCCACGTAAGCGGAGCTTTACCACCCTACAGCTACAGCTGATAGTCCACTATATGGGGCAACCACTGTAGCTACCCACAAAGGGGATCGCCCCACTCCTTAGCAATAGCACCCCCTTTATAAGGACCTCGTGAGAGGTCCTTTTTTTTGTTTCAACCCCTGCAATAGCCTCGGAGCGCTCCTAGCCTCTATACCCCACTGACGCTCAACACCAGATCTAGGCGATTACCGAGACTGTATCTCTACCCACAGCGAGTTTGTAACTCCGCCTTTACTGAGTTTGTAACTCCGTCTTTGCTGAGTTTGTAACTCGGCTTTTACTTAGTTTGTAACTCGGCAGAGAGGCAGGCAGTAGGCAGGGGTTACGCATTAGAGAAGAGACTTACCTTGAATGACCTCCCCTCGTGGGAGGTCAGACGGATCATAGCCCCTAGTCGAGGCTCGTAGAGCCGATGACTAGGGGACAAAAACCCGAACCACCCCTACCATTCGACCCCTTGTGGGTCGGACAACCTATTCTAGGATTATCTTTGATGACTAAGTTCATATTGTCCGACCCGCAAGGGGTCGAATATATACGTGTGCCATTGCTTACCCCCAGTCGTTCGGGGCTAACGCCCCTCCGACGTGGGGGCAATCTATGATTACCACCAAATTTATACGGTTAAAAAGTGTTATTTCACCCTATGCTCGTTTTGCATCATAATCAGAGTGAAATTTGGTTCTTCTTGTGACGATTGTAAAGGCAACCGTCAATAGCTTGTTT
>USJF01000023.1 GCA_900554935.1 uncultured Porphyromonas sp. | reverse complement strand
GCGAGATCTTTAGTAATTTCTGAGCCTCGACGGCGAACTCCATCGGTAACTTATTCATTACCTCACGGGCATATCCATTCACGATCAAACCGACAGCCTCTTCTACCGAGATACCCCGTTGCTGGCAGTAGAACAATTGCTCCTCGCTGATCTTACTCGTCGTAGCCTCATGCTCCACGATCGCCGTCTCATTCTGAATATCAGCGTAAGGGAACGTATGAGCTCCACAAGTAGAGCTTAGTAACAAACTATCGCATTGGCTATGGTTACGGGCGCCTTCCGCACGGGCGGACACCTTTACCAATCCCCGATAGCTATTCTGGCTATGACCGGCAGAGATACCCTTGGATACGATCGTACTTTTCGTATTCTTACCCAGATGGATCATCTTCGTACCCGTATCGGCCTGTTGGTAATTATTGGTCACGGCAACCGAGTAAAACTCACCTACCGAGTTATCACCCGCCAAGATACAGCTCGGATATTTCCAAGTAATCGCCGAACCGGTCTCTACCTGTGTCCAAGAGATCTTGGATCGGTCGCCACGACAAATGCCTCGCTTGGTAACGAAGTTGTAGATACCTCCCTTACCATCCTTATCGCCTGGATACCAGTTTTGCACGGTGGAATACTTCACCTCGGCATCTGTCTCGGCAATAATCTCTACCACCGCAGCATGCAACTGATTATCATCACGCATAGGGGCAGTACACCCCTCTAGGTAGCTCACGTAAGCCCCTTCGTCGGCGACAATCAAGGTACGCTCAAACTGTCCGGTATTCATGGCATTGATACGGAAGTAGGTACTTAGCTCCATCGGGCAACGAACGCCCTTAGGGATATAGACGAATGAACCATCGGAGAAGACGGCAGCATTGAGTGCGGCAAAGAAATTGTCGCGATAACCAACTACGGTACCTAGATACTTCTTAATCAGCTCTGGATACTCCTTGAGCGCTTCGCTAAAGGACATGAAGATGATGCCTTTCTCGGCGAGGGTCTCTTTGAATGTGGTCTTGACTGAGGTGCTATCTACCACGGCATCCACAGCATAGCCTGCCAATGCTTTACGCTCATTGACTGGAATGCCGAGCTTCTCAAAGGTACGCTCTAGCTCTGGGTCCATTGCTTCATCGTGGCTCTTACGTGCCTTGGGCTGAGCAAAGTAGATCACCTCCTGAAAGTCGATCTCAGGGATATTGAGGTGCGCCCAATCGGGCTGCTCCATAGTGAGCCAGTGACGATAAGCATCGAGACGTCGTTCGAGCATCCACTCTGGCTCCTCTTTCTTTTGTGAAATAAGGCGAATGATCTCCTCGGATAATCCCTTTGGAATATACTCCGTCTCGACATCGGTAGTCCAACCATACTCATAGTCGGACTGCGTCACCTTGTCTATTATATCATCAAATTGTTCGGCCATATATTATTTATATCGTGTCGGCAGGGGACGGCTCCTCTGCCTTTGGTGTTAGATGTTGATTCACTTCCTTTTGGATTAACAACCTTGTAGGTAGAATTGTTTCCCCAAAGCGCACTATTTCAGGCGCAAGGGTCGACTTCTCTGGCACACCTCCCCAACCGTAGCGAGGACTAAGTGCCGAGTAACAATTGAGCAGCATCACTAGTGCCATGGTGGTAACCATAAGCGAAAGCAATGCCCCAGCAATCTTATTGAATATCCCAAGCGCCACGCCAACGCCTTTGAGGAAAAACTTGAGGAGTAAGCGGCTTAAGAGCATCACCACAAGGAATGCAATCAGCCAGGTAATCCAACCTACAGTGAGGGTCACCCCTTGTGCTGCAAATAGGTCGATGAGTATCCGAGAGGCTGGATCGGCAAGCAACCAAGCCAATACCCAGCTCCCTAATTGTATCGCTTGTGAAATAAAACCGCTCCTATAACCCCTCAGGATAGCTATCCCAAGAAGTAATAGGAGCGTAATATCCAACCAATGCATATCTTACGATCTAGTTGTCTACTATTAGCTAACAACGCACCCGTCAGTACAGGCAAGGATTAGGTGGAACCCACATGAGAGTCCCCACGATCTTAGGAGAGCTTACGCTCCACCTCCATCTCCTCGTAGGCCTCGATGATATCTCCAGGCTGTACGTCGTTGTAATTCTCGATATTGAGTCCGCACTCAAGGCCAGCAACCACTTCCTTAGCATCGTCCTTGAAGCGCTTGAGCGAGCCTAGGGCTCCAGCGTGTACTACCACACCATCACGGATCACACGCACCTTATCGGTACGAGAAACCTTACCCTCCACCACATAACATCCAGCAATGGTGCCCACTTTGGATACCTTGAAGGTCTCACGCACTTCGATATTGGCAGTGACACGCTCCTTGATCTCTGGTGAAAGCATTCCCTCCATTGCAGTGGTGACATCGTCAATAGCATCGTAAATAATCGAGTAGGTACGGATCTCTACGCCCTCAGCCTCTGCCAGCTTCTTGGCACCTTGTGCTGGACGCACTTGGAAGCCAATGATAATGGCACCCGAAGCTGATGCGAGGATCACATCACTTTCAGATATCTGTCCGATGCCCTTGTGAATTACATTCACCTTGATCTCATCGGTAGAGAGCTTCACGATCGAGTCAGAGAGCGCCTCTACAGAACCATCCATATCTCCCTTGACGATGATATTGAGCTCCTGCACATTACCCTCAGCGATACGACGGCTTAGATCCATCAGCGATGGCAAGTGCTGCGTCCGCTCCCTCTGCTCACGCTTAAGCTGGTTACGGCGGGTAGCTATCTCTCTAGCCTCCTGCTCCGTATCTAGCACATTCATAATCTCACCTGCCTGAGTAGCACCATTAAGGCCAAGTACCTTGACTGGGTCAGAAGGACCAACCGATTGTACATTCTGTCCACGCTCATTGAAAAGCGCCTTTACCCTACCGAAGTTCGAACCGGCAAGAATATGGTCTCCTACACGGAGAGTACCCTCCTGTACCAGCACCTTGGTAGTATAGCCACGGCCCTGCTCCATAGTACTCTCCAGTACCGAAGCGACAGCCTTCTTATTAGGATTGGCCTTGAGGTCTAGCATCTCAGCCTCCAGCAACACCTTTTCTAGTAGTTCCTGAATACCGATATTCTTCTTTGCCGAAATCTCCTGACTCTGATACTTACCGCCCCAATCCTCTACGAGATAATTAAGATTGGCGAGCTCTTCCTTGATCTTATCTGGATTGGCATGTGGCTTATCTATCTTATTGATAGCAAAGATAATTGGAGTACCAGCCAACGAAGCGTGGCTCAAGGCTTCCTTAGTCTGTGGCATCACACCATCATCGGCCGCCACTACGATAATAACGATATCGGTCACCTTGGCCCCTCTCGCACGCATAGCGGTAAAGGCCTCGTGCCCCGGCGTATCCAGAAGCGTAATCTTACGCCCATCCTCGAGAGTAACGCTATAAGCACCGATATGCTGAGTAATACCACCCGCCTCCGTCTTGATCACGTCGGCATTACGAATGGCATCCAATAGAGAGGTCTTACCGTGGTCCACGTGACCCATCACCGTCACGATAGGAGCACGAGGCTTAAGGTCCTCCTCAGAGTCCTTTTCCGTCTCAATCATATCAAGTACCTGAGCCTCCACATACTCAGGGGTATAGCCATACTCATCCAGAATAAGGTCAATGGTATCCTTCTCTAATCGCTGATTGATAGAGACCATCATACCAAGGTTGAAGCAGAACATGATGATATCGTTCACTGGGATATCAATCATTTGTGCCAAGTCATTGGCAGTCACATACTCTGTGAGCTGTAGTGTCTTATCCTCCTGTAGTGCCTGCTCCTCAGCATCTAACTCACGTCGGTGAGCCTCACGCTTCTCCTTACGGTACTTAGCAGCTTGGTTGGTCGTCTTCTTACGTCCACCCTGAATAGCAGCCATCGTCTCACGGATCTGCTTCTGGATATCCTCCTGAGTAATCTCGGGCTTCTCCTCCTGCTTAGCTTTGCGCTTCGCTTTACGCCCTTGCTTCTGCTGTGCCTTATTATTGTTGTTGTTACGGTTGCTGTTTTGCTGACCTCCAGCTGGAGCGCCTTGCCCCTTATTACCGGATGTCGGCTTAGCACCGCCTTGCTTTGTCTTACCCCCTTCTTGGCCTTGTTGCTTTTTCCCTTCTTGCTCCACATTGACCTTGCCCCCACGAATACGCTTACGCTTTCTCTGCGAAGACTTCTTCTTCTCATCGAAAGAAGAAAGGTCAATCTTACCCACCACCTTAATCTCCACCTCGGGAGTAGTGAGCAGCTTCACATTCTCCTCACTCTTCGGCTCATCACTCTGAATAGGCTCCTCTTTAGGTGCCTCAGCCTTGGGAGCTTCCTTCTTAGGGGTCTCAGCCTTGGGGGCTTCCTTCTTAGGTGTCTCAGCCTTAGGGGTCTCCTTCTTAGGTGTCTCAGCCTTAGGGGTCTCCTTCTTAGGGGTTTCAGCCTTAGGGGTCTCCTTCTTAGGGGCCTTTTTTACCACCTCATTATTCTTATCCAGCTCCACCTTACCCAGTACTTTAGGGCCCTTTTCAACCTCCTTTGGCTCGGGCTTCTCCTGAGTTGGTGCCTCCTTAGTCGCCACCACCTTATCGGTTGTAGTGGTCTCCTTTGCTGCAGACTTTGGCGTAGGCTCCTCAGTATAGCTATCGAGTAGCTTCTTGCGTTCCTCCTTAGGAAGCTCGCTACCATACTCATTGACCAGTTCCTTCAGTTGTTCCGTGGTCAGTTTGCTATTGACATTGTACTGCTTGGAGTCGTCCTTCTCATTGAGATACTCAACGATAGTTTTGAATCCGACCCCTAGTTTCTTAGCTATACTATTTACTTTTATGCTGGGCATATTCTCCTTTCCTCCTTCTATATTACTTCTCCTCCTCTTCCTCAGTAGTAGCACCCTCTCCCTCTATTGGTGCGTAGTAGCGTGGGTCACGTGCGGGGAGGTGTCCATATTGCTCCTTAGGTAGCTCATCATCGTCGAACTCCGTCATCAGGATCTGCATTACATACTCAATGGTGCTCTCCTCCAAGTCAGTTGCCCGGATCAGCTCCTCCTTAGTGTGCTTCAATACCGATTTTGCGGTATCACACCCTATGCCCTTAAAGGTATCGATCACCCAGTCGTCTATAACATCATCAAACTCGGTGAGATAGAGGTCCGATAGATCCGTCGTTTGAGTCTCATCACGGTAAATATCAATTTCGTAACCAGTGAGCATACCAGCTAGCTTGATATTCTTACCGCCCTTACCGATAGCCTCAGAAATTTGATCCTTATCGAGATAAACATCGGCACGCTTCGACTCCTCATTGAGATGCACCTCCATATTCTTGGCTGGCGCGAGTGCTCTCTGTACGAATAAGACAGGATTAGCAGTATATTGCACCACATCAATGCTCTCATTACAGAGCTCCCCAACCACGCCTTGAATACGACTGCCACGCACACCCACCACAGCACCAACTGGGTCGATACGCTCGTCGTAGCTCTCCACAGCTACTTTTGCTTTTTCACCAGGGATACGTGCTACCGCCTTGATGGTCACCAGACCATCCTGCACCTCAGGCACTTCACGCTCAAATAGGCGCTTCATAAATAGGTCTGAGATACGGCTTAGGATGATCTTCGGGTTATTATTATTGTACTCCACCTTATCGATAATAGCGCAGATCCGCTCACCCTTCTTAAATCGGTCGCGTGGGATGGCGAGCGACTTAGGGAGGATCAGTTCATTCTCCTCATCATCCATGAGCAATACCTCCTTCTTCCAGACCTGGTAAATCTCGGCATTGATCAGCTCCCCTACTCTCTTACTATAATTGGCATAAAGGGTATCCTTCTCTAGCTCCATCACCTTGCTCGCAAGCGACTGCTTGAGATTGAGGATGGCACGACGACCGAACTTAGCAAACTTCACCTCGTCAATATACTCCTCCCCGAGCTCCATATCCTCCTCGCCAAGGGCACGAATCTCACTAATGGAGACTTGTTGCATCTCATTCTCCACCTCGCCATCTGGCACCACAATACGGCGTCTCCAGATCTCTAAATCTCCTTGAAGTGGATTGACGATGATATCAAAATTGTGGTCGGTGCCAAACATCTTTGCGATCACATTACGCAAAGACTCCTCCATCACCTTGACCATTGTATCCTCGTCAATACTTTTGAGCCCCATATATTCGGTTAGGGCCTCCATCATCGTCGGTTCCTTTTTCTTCGCCATTGTCTATAAATATATATCGTGCTCTGTCTTTTACACTTTCAATAAATAGGTAGCGCTCTTTACCTCGTCGTACTTAAAGGGCAATTGATGCGCCACCGCCTGCTTCCTACGTGCCCCTTCAGGCTTCTCCATCCGAGTCACCTCCAGCACAAAGCCCTCCTCATCGGCACTCAGCAGAATGCCCTTCTCCTTTACCCCCCTCTTCAATAGCACCTCCAGCTCCTTTCCGATAAACTTTCGGTAGCGGCGTACCCCGTGCAACGGAGTGGTAAGACCTGCGCTTGACACCTCCAGCTCAAAGTCTTCCTTCTCTCTATCCAGCCCCTCCTCAATATGCTTAGTGAGTGCCACTATGGTATCGATATCCACTGGATCGGTATCGTGGTCTACCTCCACCTCGATACGATTGGCACTCTTCACCTCTGCCCTCACGAGGAAATAACCCTCGTGCTCCGCGATGAAGGACGCCACCAATGCCTCTATGTCTCTTATCTCTATCATAAAACTAGATATACGCAAAGATGAGAAGACTGCTTGTTAAGAGTCCCCTCATCAACCATTCCGCCACAAAGGTACAAAAAATATTGCTATTGTGTGAAACTTAGGCTATTGAATGTTGTCACCAGGTATAGTCGCAAAAAATGCAGAGGAGAATTAGTCACTCTCCTCTGCATCAATTAAAAAAGTGGAATTTACTGCTTCTCCTTTAGAAGGATGTAACCTCGTTTATTATCAACTCCTTTAAGTTTGATTTCATCTGGCTCGTTATTCTCATTCCACACATTAACCATCACTTCAAATGTACCTTCCATTGCAAAAGGACCACGGTTGACCAATTTAAGCACTAGTCTACTTCCACTCAACGTGTAAGTCCCTGACGACTTATGAGTACCAAGACCCTGAATTTCAGACACCAGGCTCCAACTACCATCATTCTTGAATGTGTAGATATGCTTTTCAATGCCTGTGTTTGACTTCCAACCATCTTTCACATTGTCGCGATAATCTTTCGTCGACCAAGTCAATCGCCACTTACCAAGGATGGTTAGCACCTTTTCCTTAGGTGGCTGTGGAGCTGGTGGTGTTGGTGGAGCTGGCACTGGTGGCTTCGGTGTTGGTGGTGCTGGCACTGGTGGCTGTGGCGTTGGTGGAGCTGGCACTGGTGGCTGCGGCGTTGGTGGAGCTGGCACCGGGGGTTGTGGCGTTGGTGGAGCAGGCACTGGTGGCTGCGGCGCTGGTGGAGTTGGCACTGGTGGCTCTGGCTTAGGTGGAGCAGGCACTGGTGGCTGCGGCTTAGGGGCAGGCGCTGGTGGTGTTGGAGTCGGTGCGGGTGGCTCCGGCTGGGGAGTAGGTGCAGGAGGAGTTGGAGTTGGTGCAGGAGGCTCCGGCTTTGGTGTAGGTGCAGGGGGAGTTGGCTCCGGCTTATTAGGCTCCTGCTTCTCTTTGGGATTCTTAGGGACCTCTGGCTCGGGCATCCTAGGCGACTTACCGTTGCAGGCAACAAATAGGGTCGCAAGAGCCAAAAGAGTCATCACATTGCAAATGCCAATCTTCTTCATTTGTTAGTTGTTTGAATTGTCAATTAAAAAAGCCCGCAAAGTTAAAGAGAATTCACCTCTCACGCTAGTACATTTCCGACGATATTTTGCAATAATTTAGAAAGAAGGAAGATAACACAGTTCCATAAGTGTCGTAAAAACAGCCAAAATACAACAACTCAAACTATTTCACCACTCACATATCATTATTTTTATTTTGGTAAACCTACTTACTCACTAACATTTTTTTTGGTAGCAAGTATGCTAGTAAGCGGTCGGCGAGTTACAAACTCGGCATCTATTGAGTTACGAACTGAGCAAAGACTGAGTTACAAACTTGGTCTTTGCTCAGTTTGTAACTCAGTTTATACCTGTATATAATGCTGGATATCAAGCTACTATAAATAGGCATCCGGTCGTCACTTATTGCTCTTAAGTGGCTATTGCACGAAGGATATCACTTGATGAATGAGCACTTTCCCTCTATTCGCACCCCTTTCATTTCACTCTTCGTACATCATTCGCCCTATATCCCCTCATTGATACTCTCTTTACAACGAGGCAAAAAGAGAGGCTCCAGACCTAGAAAACTAAGTCTGAAGCCTCAGCGAAAATAGAAATATGATATCTCTTATTCTTGTAGCTTTACCGCACTCTGATACTACGTCCCACCTTAAGGGTAGCACGTGAATTGAGATGATTGAGGCTACAAATTTTACTCACACTGGTACCATGCCTTTTGGCAATCGTAGAGAGCGTATCACCCTTTCGAATGCGGTACATCTGTACACCACTGCTACCACTCCGGTGATTGGCCCTATTGATTTTACCCTTACCATTACCTCCATTATAATTAGAGGCTAAGCAGAGATACTGCTCTTCTTTTGGCACTCCTGTAGTAAAATCGATCAGATGCTCGGGATTGAGTGCTTGCCCGAGATAGCGCGCTTCGAAGTGAAGGTGTGGCCCCGTGGAGCGACCGGTACTACCTCCAAGCGCGATAGGATCACCTGCTCGTACTATCTGATTTTCTTTGATCAGTACCCTAGAATTATGACCATAAAGTGTCTCTAGCCCATTGGTGTGGCGGATCACTACATAATGTCCATAACCCCGACGGTCGAAGTCCACCATACGCACTTTGCCATCGAAGGCTGCCCTGATGGTATCTCCCACTCGTACCGATATATCTATCCCGTAGTGCATACGCCTGAAGCGTCGGCGATAGCCATAAGAGCTATTGATCCGCTTTAGCTCATCCAATGGGTACACAAATTGCGATAGGTCTACCATAAAGCTATCTGGCACCTGAGCTTTCAGCCCACCAACGAAGGGATTGACGGCATTCTGGTGCCACGACTGCTCTCCATAGAGCTCAATTGAAGGATATTGTAGATCCTCTTCGGATGCGACATCAAAGCCCATTGACTTATTGATCGCCTTGGTATAGTCCGATAGTTTCTTATTATTCTTCAGAAACCCATCGTTGTCTGCCATTAACTTTGCCACCTCTGCAATTGCCTTTGAGGTATCGGTAGGTGGCGGTGTCTTACTCTCTTGCTTGCTCTCGGCCTTCTTTGTTGCGGTGTAATTGGGCACTTGTGCACTGGCCATTAAACCGATAGATAGGCACGAACAGAGTAGCGTAATAATCCTACTTGTCATCACTTAGAATTTCAATTAATAACTCTCTCTAACTATGTAGAGTGAAAACTCAAAATGATCATAAGGATTGTATCTAAAGAACGAGCAGTAGAGCCTATCTATTACTCGAAATCCACAGATAAAACCATCATAATCGATCGCAAGATACCAATATATTTTATACTAGACTTGCTATTTTGCATTTTTTCTACGATATTAACACACAAAAGGCACAAATTTAAGGTGGAATACGACCACGAAAGGAGTTCGCAAAGCACCCTATATATGAGAATGTTGCACGAAGGATAAGATGCTAGGCACCCACAAGGGAGCCTAGGTACCTAATCGGAAAAGTAGGACGATGCAATAGAGTCGAGAGCACCCAGATGAATGCCTCACGGCAAGAACTTTATGGAGCTTCTTTCACTACTGTTTTTATCCTCTTTCGGGGATGACACAATTCCACTTTTATTATGATAGCAAAAGGATGTATATAACTATATGGTTGCTTTATTCTTTCAAAAAAGAGAATTCTCATCCTTACCCTCTCACCATAGGAAATTTTCCTAGTGTCACAATCGTTTTTTATGCTGATGTAATAATTCTCACCCTTATAAACAAACGAAACTGAACTCTTGGGAATCTCTTTTATCTCTTCTTTTATAGCAGAAGCTATCCCTAGCGTATCTCCATCCAAAGGGTTTCTGCCTATCCCTTGAAATATACATTCTATTTCTCGCTCACATTTTCCATCTATATATGTGATAAGGCTATACAGGCTACTGTCTGGTAGGGACTGAGCATCCGTCTTACAAGAGAATGATATGACAAATATCAATAAAATGGTTTTTGATATAATAGTTTTCATCTGCGACCCTTTCTTCTATTTAAAGTTGATGTCACGAACATTGCCGAGTTGTAACTTCTTACGCTGTAGAGTCTCCTGATAGGTATAGGTGAGGTGATAGCTGGCACAAGTTTTTATTTACAGAAAAGATTTATCTGAAATTCAAACATTCTTCTATGCATAAACCATCAGTCATCCTTTCTTTTCCAAAATTCGTAAATTCAATCGATGATATTTTGTGATTATCTATTGTCAAAAGAAGCATTGTGAAGTCGCCAAGACCTTTTTGGTAATCTACCCCCATCTTTTTATTTACAAAATTTGAACGAACGGCCATTGGGTGTATTATAGCAATATGCTTATATTTCGACAAACAATTTGGAAAGGAACTGTTATTGAGTTCTGTATCCTTTATTAAGGAGTCTATTGTCATTCCCTCCTTTATAACCATATCAATTGCAAGGTCACTTCTTAATATACCCTTGGACAACTGATAGCAAGCAGATTTTATGGGAGCCTTTTCGTAAAGAATCGTATCCGACAAAGATGTTGCCCAAAATCCCATGGGGACTTCATCATCAAAATCCAGTTGATATCCCCTAAAAATTTCCCTAGCCCTCTTTTTGGTTGCTATAGAATAAATATTGTTACTAAAGAATCGAGAGTCATCGGATACAATAGTCAAGGTATCCCCCATATCTAACATAAGGGAAATTCTATTTTCTATATTTCTTTTCTTAACCTCTCCACTTGAATTTTCCTTCGGCCAAAGTCGAATGCCATAATATACTACATTGCTCTGAGAATAATTTGTTGATATGGAATCAATTGGATTATACATGCTGTTTTGAGAAGATCCCATGCAACAGGAATCAACAAGAAAAAGAAGTTGCAATAAGATTATTGACATAATATTTATCATAAAGGTATAGCTACATTATGTGGCTTCATTATGTGTTATGTGCTTGGTGGTAATAAATATCATACAAGCATATACTATTTAGTTCTAGACTTTAAACTGGTAGGTCCCTACCAAGTAACGCCCCGTGAGTTCTTGCTCTCCAAAATCCCAATTGTAGGAGAGGATGTCGTAAAGGTACGAAACTAAATCATTGAGTCCAAATCTTTTATCGCTTTTTTGCTCTGACACTTATACGACAACCTATTCTACGCTTAATTTTGATCTTCTAGTTCCTATTGTCCGACCCCTCAGCCGGGGTCGTAAGGGTGTTTTGCACATCGTTATACACAGGCCTTCGGCACTGCGTGCCTTGACCTGTGCCTATTTAACACGGACCCCTTAGCCGGGGTCCTCCCTTTAGACACACCAATGAATACCCTACAAAAAGACCTTCCTATTGCGTAACCCCTGAGATAATCCACCGACCGATGTCGGATTCTCAATATAATTGGTATCTTTGTAGTGATGAAATGTATGGAAATCCCATTATACTAACGACACAACAATAATTCAATACTACTATGAACTGGTTTCAAGAGCTACTCTTTGGGAGCGGAGTAGGACATTCTCTAATGATTCTAGCTCTCACAATTATGCTAGGCATCTTGCTGGGAAGAGTTAAGATTGCTGGCATTTCTCTGGGTACTACATTTATCCTCTTTATAGGCATCCTCTTTGGGGAGCTAGGGATGAAGGTAAATGGGAGCCTCTTGCACTTTTTCCAAGAGTTTGGATTGATTCTATTTGTTTTTTCAATTGGTCTACAGGTGGGGCCTAGTTTCTTTGGCAATTTCAAAAAGGGGGGCCGTACCCTCAATCTTCTTGCCACGCTCAATGTAGCCCTGGCAGTGGTGGTGACCACCGTAATTTATCTTCTCTCTGGCACGCCTCTTCAGACTATGGTGGGTATTATGAGTGGGGCTATCACCAATACCCCTGGACTAGGAGCAGCTCAGCAGGCCTATGCGGAGATAGCTGGGGTGGAAGACCCCTCTATCGGTATGGGGTATGCTGTAGCCTACCCTCTGGGCGTAGTGGGCATCATCCTCTCCATTATCATCATTCGCTGGGTCGGTAGGGTGAGTATTAAGGAGGAGGAGCGAAAGATAGAGGCGGAGCGTGCCGGGGAAGAGCTAGCAGCGGTACCACTTTCCTTACAAGTGACCAACCCTGCCCTATTTGGGCGCACCGTGAAGTCGCTCAATGAATTGCTGCACGGGCGGAAGTTTGTGGTTTCAAGGATTTGGAAGAAGGAGATCGATGAGATTCACATTGCCACGATTGATAGTGTACTGGAGGAGGGCGATAGAATACTTGTTATCACGGAGCAACCCAATGTCGATGCTCTAAGAGTGACCGTAGGAAGGGAGTTACACATAGACCGGAAGCGGGGGGTTGTGGAGAGCTCGAAGTATGTCTCACGCAAGCTAGTGGTCACCAATCGCGAAATCAATGGACGCACGCTCAAGAGCCTTAACCTCAGAGCCCTCTATGGGGTCAATGTTACTCGTATCTACCGCTCGGGTGTGGAGATAGTCGCTTCGCCCAACTTTGCCCTGCAATATGGCGACCGCCTTAACATCGTAGGAAGCGATGCCGCACTCGATAGTATGGAGGAGGTGATTGGCAATTCGGTCAAAAGGCTGAATGAGCCTAACCTTGTTACCATCTTCCTAGGAATTACCCTCGGCATACTAGTTGGCTCCATTCCGATTATGTTTCCAGGCATTCCTCAGCCTGTAAAGCTTGGATTGGCTGGTGGACCACTGGTAGTGGCGATCCTCATTGCGCGCTTTGGCTATAAAATCAAACTGGTCCCTTACACCACCACTAGTGCTAATCTCATTCTTAGGGAGATAGGCATCAGCATATTCCTCGCCTGTGTGGGGCTCAATGCCGGTAATGGATTCATCAGCACCCTCGTGAATAATGGTGGCTATATATGGGTTGGCTACGGCCTGCTGATCACCCTTATCCCTCTACTAGTGGT
>USJF01000022.1 GCA_900554935.1 uncultured Porphyromonas sp. | reverse complement strand
CTCTTAATTACTTCTTTTGTATCCTTCAGATAGGGGAGCTGGTGGCCACTTTCTTCGTAAGGGATGCCCTCTTTCTCTAGTACCTTTTTCATCTCAGGGCGAATGGTACCTGAGTCTGAAACGAATGGTTGATATCCTTTCTCTTGTGCCAAAAGGGCAGCACTCACGCCACTCTCTCCTGCACCTAATATGAGTAAATCGCACTTCATAATAATAGTGATGATGACTTATCTAAGTTTGAGTGTCACGATGGTGAGCACGGCAAGGAGAATGCCTAACAACCAAAAGCGGACGGTGATCTTTGCCTCGGCAACTGGGCGTGTGGGTCTTTGGATCACTGCATCAATCACGCCAGCAGGCTTCTGGAAGTGATGGTGCAGTGGGCTCATCTTGAATACTCTCCGCCCAGTACCTGTTTTACGCTTGGTGTACTTGAAGTAGGCAGTCTGGATAATCACGGAAAGGGCTTCGACCATAAAGACGCCACAGAGGATAGGCAGTAGCAACTCTTTGCGGATAATAATGGCATAAACGGCTATGATACCACCAAGGGTAAGGCTACCGGTATCGCCCATAAAGACCTGTGCGGGGTAGGAATTATACCAAAGGAAACCGACAGTGGCACCAATAAAGGTGGCGGCATACACTACCAGCTCCTCAGCGCCTGGGATAAACATAATATTGAGGTAGCTCGCCATCTCTATGTGCGAACTGACGTAGGCAAAAATCCCGAGTGCCACTCCGATAATCGCCGAGGAGCCGGCGGCTAGGCCATCTAGCCCATCGGTGAGATTGGCGGCATTGGAGACGCCCATCACAATGAAAACGAAGATGAGGGTCACTAGTATGAGGGTCACTAGCTTGGCATTTTGCTTCAGCCCAAGACTCTTAGCGATTTCTCCGTAGTCGAGGTTATTATTCTTCACAAAGGGGATGGTGGTCTTGGTGCTCTTTGTCTCCACCTCGGAGTGCTTCACTACTAGCTCCTTATTGACCGTCTCGGTAGCTACGTTTTCCTTAATCACGACCGCAGGACTAGTCATCAATACAAGAGCCACCAATACCCCTAGCCCTAGCTGAGCAATCAGCTTGTAGCGACCATGGATGCCCTCTTTATTCTTCTTAAACACTTTTACGTAGTCATCAGCAAAGCCGAGCACACCCAGCCAAATGGTGGTGACTAGCATGAGGATGATGTAGAGGTTATTGAGTTTATTGAAGAGGAGTGTAGGGATAATGATGGCAATAATAATGATGATACCACCCATGGTTGGGGTACCGACTTTGGCCATCTGCCCCTCAATATCTAGCGGACGAATGGCATCTGACATCTGCTTGCCTCGCAACCAATCGATGATTTTGCTACCTATCAAGGTGCTGATCAATAGACTGACGATTAGGGCAAGTGCGGCACGGGTGGAGATATAGGTGAAAGCGCCCATCCCGGGCACTCCCTGTTGGGCAAGGGACTCAAATAGATAGTAAAGCATTAGTGAGTAGCCCCTCCTTTCTCTCCTTCTATGATTTTCTCTACCTCTTCGATATCGCTAAAGTGGTGACGGACGCCATTGATCTCCTGGTAAGTCTCGTGTCCTTTGCCAGCAATAAGTATCACGTCGCTAGGCATTGCCATAGTACATGCGGTGCGGATAGCATCTCTTCGGCTAGTAATCCTGAGTGTACGCTTCTTCATCTCATCATCAAGACCCTCCATCATCTGATCGATGATCTTCTCTGGATCTTCACGACGAGGGTTATCGGAGGTAAGTATCACGATATTGGAGAGCTTGGCAGTGGTGGCAGCCATGATAGGTCGCTTGCCACTATCTCTATTACCACCTGCACCCACTACTGAGATGATACGGCCTCCGTGGTGCTTTTGTAGCTCCTGGATAGTGCCCAGCACATTGGCAAGAGCATCGGGGGTATGGGCGTAATCAACCACTGCCACATATCCTTTGGGAGAGGTGACAGTCTGGAAACGCCCATCCACAGGTGTGAGGCGACTCATCTCCTTTAGCACCACCTCCTCCGGCTGTCCAAGCAAAATAGCAGCTCCATATATCGCCAACATATTATAGGCATTGAAGCTCCCAACTAGGCGTGTATAGACCTCGTGGTTATTAAAAAGCATATCGGTACCATCTAGGTGTTGCTCCAGGATCTTTCCCTTGAAGTCGGCATCCCGCTTAATGGCATAAGTATGTATCTCGGCTACGCTATTCTGCACCATGACCATACCATTCGTCTCATCGAAGTTAGTAAGGGCGAAGGCCCCCTTAGGCAGACCATCGAAAAAGCCTTGTTTTGCATGCAGATAATTGAGGAAGGTACCATGGTAATCGAGATGATCCCGGGTAAGATTCGTGAAGATACCACCTCGGAAGTAAGTGCCACCAATACGATGCTGATGCACAGCGTGAGAAGAGACCTCCATAAATGCATACTCACAACCAGCCTGTACCATCTGCCAGAAATATCTCTGCAGGGTGAGTGCATCAGGAGTAGTAAGCTTGCTAGGAATCTCCTCTCCATCCACGATCACACAGACCGTCGATACCAATCCACTCTTATGACCCAAAAAGGTAAATAGTCGGTAAAGGAGTGTAGCAATAGTAGTCTTGCCATTAGTGCCTGTCACGCCCACTAGTTTGAGTTTGCGGGAAGGGTGGTCGTAGAAGTTAGCCGCCACCTCACCTATCACCACATCAGTATGCTCCACACGAAGGTAAGTGATACCCTCCTTCCGCTCTTGAGGCACCTCCTCACAGAGGATCGCAGTAGCCCCCTTCTCAATAGCCATATCGATAAAGTCGTGGCCATCCGTCACTGTTCCACGGAGTGCCACAAAGAGCATTCCTTGCTCCACCGCCCTTGAGTCGGCAGTGATTTGTTGGATCTCCTTATCTAGATCGCCCGCCACCAAGTCATGGGCGATACCTTTCATCAATGTATTTAGTTTCATACTCTACTCGTTGCGTAGCGTCAGTATTAATAATTGTCCATGTCTGATCCTTCCTCCCTTATTGATAGACTGATGTGCCACCACCCCTCCTTTGCCAGTCAGTCGCACATCTAGTCCCAGCTTCTCTGCCAGATAAAGGGCGTCCATCACACTCATCTCCTTGAGTTCGGGCATGACACCCACCTCCGGGCTAAATGGGATAAATATCTGAAGGCTATCCCCGCCCTCGTGCGATAACCACTCCGCCCCACCACTATGAGGCCTCTCCACCTTGGCACCTGTATATTTAATGGCATGCTTCACCCCATCTGTTGTCCCCCCTAGTACCATCTGTCCAAAGGTAGCGAGAGAATCTGGTAGCACCTTACCCAGTGGTTGGGTATAAGAAGTAGCGATCGTCTTCTCCGCTATCTCTCGAAGCACCATACCTGGGATAGAGCCCGATGGATAGACACCTCTCGGACGGCTTACCACCACGATACAGCTATAAAGTGGCCGCTCACTAGGGAAATAGCCACAGAAAGTTACGTTGTGCCCAGCGCCCTTAAAAGAACCTCCGCCCAGTCTCTGCGCCGTACCAGTCTTGCCCGAAATATGCACGTAGGGAGAATTCATCGCTGTACCCGTTCCCACTGTGACCACTCCACGGAGCATCGTCTGAAGCTGCTCAATTGCTCTTGAGGAGGCGATCTGCTTATTGACCACCCTTGGCTCCCTCTCGTAGCCTATTTTATCTCCTCTACTCACCTCACGAACCAGATAAGGCTCCATCATCTTCCCATTATTGGCCACTGCATTGTAGAAGCGTAGCGTATAGATAGGTGGCATCAATATCTCATACCCATAGGAGCTCCACGGCATAGTACTAGTGGACCACTTCTCCACATCTTGCTGAAAGCGTGGACGAGCTGTCCCCGGGATCTCAAAGTCTATCTGGTCAAAGATATTCATTTTATTAAACTGATCAAGATAGCTCTGCCGGTCGTTGCCATAAGTCTGCATCACCGCCTTAGCCACTCCCACATTGGAGGAGAAGTAGATTGCTTCGTTGTAAGTAATCTTGCCATAACCGCCTTTGTGGGCATTGTGGTCGCGGATGGTAAGTCCTCTGCCAATAGTATAAAGGCCATTCCCCACATCCACGGTATCTTCCGGATTAACCCCTCTATGCTCCAGCACCCCAAGCATAGAGATAGACTTAAAGGTAGAGCCCGGCTCAATAAGGTCGGCAAGGGCGTGATTGGTCCGCTCCATATAAATCCCCTCGCTCATTCGGTCCAGATTGGCAAGCGCCTTTACAGCACCTGTCTCCACCTCCATCACTACCACGCATCCCCAATCGGCATCCACCTCTATCAGCTTACGCCGGAGTGCCTTCTCTGCGATGTCTTGGATATCCACATTGAGCGTGGTATAGACGTCCATCCCATTGGTGGCGGGCACCTCCTCCACTGGCTCCCACCGTGGTGGCACACGCACCCAGCGATTCACCCCGGCCTTGCCACAAAGGAGAGAGTCAAACCTCATCTCCAGGCCACTATTGCCATGGGTCACGCCAAGAGAATCGGGCTCATTCATAATCCTACCGATGGTACGGAAGGCTAGATTGCCGTAGGGGTGCTCCCTGCGGATATATTTTGTGGTGGTTAAGCCCGACTTAAATCGTGAGCGCCCCAAGAAGTAGGGGTGCTGTAGGAGGTCCTGGAGCTCGGTATAAGAGATCTCACGCCTCCCAAGTCGGTAATACTTAGATCGCTTCTGGCGAGCCTGCAATAGACCTTGTCGGTAACTAGCTGCCGACTTATCCCCAAAGAGCTGAGAAAGTGTCTTAGAGAGGTCATCGAGCTCTTCATTGAACGCCTCCTCATCAAATGAAGCGCTCCCCATATCGAGTGCAATCTCATACCTTGGCACCGTAATCGCCACCGGTACATCCTGATCGCTGTAGATATTACCTCGTAGCGGATCGATGGCACTCTTCGACTTTACAGAATAACGTACTAGAGCCTCCCACTTCCTAGCCTGTACGGTAGAAATAATGGTTACTTTAACCAGGACAATGATAGCCAATAGCACTAGGAGAAGCCCAAACTTCATGTAGAGCTCCCATCCTTTATGGATACGCTTGGTGCGCTGTAGTGTACTTCTTTGATTGGACTTTTGTCGTAGCTCGTCTCCCATCGTCACTCCTTTATCTCTATAGGGGCTGTTTTGGGCGTACAGATAGTGAGCCCAGCCTCCTCTACTCGCTCTTCAATGGTGGTAATACGGCTATCATTCATCAGCTCGGTGGAGAGTGTGATATGCTCCATCCTAAGATCTTGGAGCGTGGTGTTATTGGTGGAGATCATCTTGATCTTGCGCATAGCCGAATAATTGTACCCTACCTGTAACACAGCATATATGGCGATCGCCACAATCCAAGAAATCATCCGTCCGTTGAAAGCCTTCTCAAGGATATGCCCCTCGACAAAGTTCCAAAACTTATTGACAAAAGCTTTGCGATCCTCCACTCCGCCCTGCTGAGGCGTGTACTCTTCTCTCTCTTCTTCCATTAAATCAGCCCAATGATAGCTAATACAATACCTAGCTACAAACTTACCAATTTTTTGATAACCTACGGTCACCACCAAGGGGTTACTCCAGGGGTAACACAGGGGTAACACATTAGGAGGCATATTCATACCATATACAAGTGGGCGATAGCCTTCGTGCAACGGTCACATAAAATAAAAGAATAGGAGATGATATAGGACATTCGTGCACCCATTACAACTCACTGGCTTTCAACATTGTACCAAAGTCATTATTGAGTTTGTAACTAAGCGATCATTGAGTTTGTAACTAAGCGATCATTGAGTTTGTAACTCAGCCATCGTGCAGTTCGAAACTAAGCCATTGTGGAGTTTCGAACTCGACAATGCCTTAGTTATGAGATTAAAGATCAGGGGCGCGCTAGCATTTACCGCTAGAAGTTAGAATAGGGAGAAGCGGACGTATCGCTTAGGATTGGCTTTGATATCTTGCAGCAAGCTATCTGCAGATACTACGGCAGAGTCTAGTTTGTGGTACAATTGCTGATCATTGATCAGCAGGCCAAGGCTCCCCTCCTTGCTATTGATTTGCGATGAAACGGACTTTAATTCGGCCACTACCCGAGAGAAGTCGGCAAGGGTTTGCTCTACATTGGCTGCCTCTACCTTGCCCGTCACGTTTTTCACCGATTGGGCTGAGGCCTCGACGCTATTAAGTATGCTTGGCACCTTGCCCGCCATCAAGCCATCTAGCCGACGAGTGGTAGAACTAATCGCCTTGGTTGAAGCGTCGAGCTGCGTCATAATCTGTCGTAGCTCTGCACTATTAACCAATCCATTCACACTACTACTGAGGGTATCAATAGATAGAATGGCAGAATTGAGGTTGGGAAGAAGTTCGTCCGAAAGCTTGGCTAGGAAGTCGACTGTTGACTGACCAATCAGGGTATCACCAGAGGCTACGAAGCCGGTCGTCTCCTCGGGTGTTATCAGGTGAATTGATCCTCCGGCCAGTGGATTGTCGCGGATAACGGCGACAGTATTGAGCGGGATTTGCAATTCAGCGTCTAGTGAGAGCTGCACCACATTGCCATCAAAGTGGTTATAATCAAATTTGATACTCCGCACATTTCCTACTCTATAACCATTGAGATAGACAGAGGTCGAACGGTCTACGCCCTGAAGGTTGGTAAATGTAGCGTAGTAGCTTTTGTTGCGATCAAATATGTTGATTCCTTTGAGGAAGTTAAACCCGAAGTAAAACATCAAAAGGGTAGTGATAGTCGTTATCCCTATCAGAGTTGTCTTCTGCTTATGATTGAAACTATTTTCCATAATATATTAGAAGACCAAAGGCTTGATATTAAGACCTGTATTCGCCACCAACCCCAGCATCAGATTCATAATATGAATAGCAGTGCCGGCAGCCCCTTTCATCAGATTGTCCATAGTACTGACAATAAGAAGTCGCTGCCCATGCTTAGATAAGTGGATATGCATCTCATTGGTATTGACCGTATCACGCACATCGGGGTAGGAGTCTACGATATGCACAAAGGAGTGGTCGTCGAAATACTCCTCATAGATAGTCTGCACGCTCTCAATATCAAGAGGGCAGTTGAGATAGAGGGTGGTGTAGATACCTCTATTGAAATCACCTCGCATAGGGATAAAGACAATCTCCGAATCAAAACTATTCTGGATATTACGGAGTGTCCGCTCAATCTCGCCTATGTGCCGATGCTCCAATGGTTGGAGTACGTGGAAGTTATCAAAGAGCATATCGTAAGTGATACCTGAGATTACACGCGGACGTGCGAGTGCTTCGGTTTTCCCTGCTACAGAAGTGACATGGATATCGCTATTGAGTAGCAGGTGCTTTGCAAGTGGAATAAGAGGGGTTTGGATCGCCGATGCAAAAGCGCCTGGCACCGATGCCTTGGCTGCGTTGGTGAGTGCTCTACGATTGGCTTCAGGAAGACCGTATACAAATCCAGTCTCCTCGGGATCGGTATGGCGATACTCCTGCGAGAAGTCTATCACCTTCAGCCCTTCAGGTATCTCAAAGTCTTGCAGAAACTCCCGCGTGCTCGCAGCAGATTGTAGGCACAAGAATAGCACATCCAGCCCCTCTAGCTTCAGCTCGTCGGTAAAATTGAGCGCACGCATAGAGTTGAGGTCATTGAAAAGCTCAGCCACACTCATCCCTACACGCTGGGGCGCATAGATCATCTCTAGATGTACATCTGGGTGGTGTACCAATAGGTTGTATAGCTCCCCTACCGCATAACCTTCACTCCCTACAATCCCTACTTTATACATAACTACTAGACTTTATTCCTCAGCTACTCGCCGTATATTTTCTTTTTCTGTTCAGCGACTATTGGGTCGGTGATATAGTCGTCATAGCTCATCATCTTATCGATGATACCATTGGGGCCTAGCTCAATAACACGATTGGCCACGGTATTGATAAACTCGTGGTCGTGGCTACTGAATAGCACGATGCTAGGATAGTTGATCAGTGTGTTATTAAAGGCCTGAATACTCTCCAAGTCCAAGTGGTTGGTAGGCGTATCAAGGATCAGCACATTGGCATCTTGAAGCATCATACGAGCGATCATCACGCGCATCTTCTCACCTCCCGAGAGCACGCTCGCCTTCTTGCGTAGCTCATCACCATTGAAGAGCATACGCCCGAGGTACCCCTTTAGGAAGACCTCATTGGTATCTTTGGCGAACTGCGTAATCCACTCAATCAGATCGTAATCAGTATTAAAGTAAGTACTATTATCCAGAGGCAAATAGGCGGTAGTGACTGTCTGCCCCCACTCAAACGTACCCTCGGCAGGCTTCTCCTCGCCCTTGATGATTTGGAAGAAAGCGGTCATCGCTCTAGGGTCGTGCGATAGAAATACCACCTTATCCCCCTTCTCGATATTAAAATTGATATTCTTAAATAATAGCGTCTCCTCTCCATCACCACCAGCATAGGCCGTCAACCCTTTTACCTCTAGGATCTTATTGCCCACCTCACGGGCAGGGGTAAAGATGATACCTGGATAGCGACGAGTAGAGGGCTTAATTTCCTCCACATTGAGCTTCTCCAGCATCTTCTTACGGCTGGTAGTCTGCTTACTCTTCGCCACATTGGCACTAAAGCGACGGATAAACTCCTCCAGCTCCTTCTTCTTCTCCTCCGCCTTCTTATTTTGCTGTTGCTGCTGTCTGAGGGCAAGCTGACTACTCTGGTACCAGAAGCTGTAGTTACCGCTAAACTGCTGCACCTTGCCGTAGTCGATATCTACGGTGTGCGTACAAACAGAGTCGAGGAAGTGACGGTCGTGACTCACCACCAGCACCGTATTCTCAAAATCTGCCAGATAGTTCTCTAGCCACTGCACCGTATCCAGGTCCAAGTCGTTGGTAGGCTCATCGAGAAGCAAGTTATCGGGCTTTCCATAAAGAGCCCTTGCCAGTAGCACCCGCACCTTCTGCTTATTGCTCAGGTCACCCATCATCTGATAGTGAAAAGCCTCCTTTATGCCCAGGCCCGAGAGTAGCTGTGCCGCATCACTCTCAGCATTCCACCCCTCCATCTCGGCAAACTTCTCCTCCAGCTCCGCCGCACGAATACCATCCTCATCACTAAAGTCGGGCTTTGCATAGAGAGCATCTTTCTCCTGCATAATATCCCAGAGTACCGTGTGCCCAGTGAGCACAGTATCCATCACCGAAAGGTGGTCAAATGCAAAGTGATCCTGACTCAATACCGAAAGGCGCTCACCCGGAGCCATCGACACCATCCCCTTGGTAGGGTCCAGCTCCCCACTGATCATACGAAGCAGCGTAGACTTACCCGCTCCATTCGCACCAATAATGCCATAGCAATTGCCTGGCAAAAACTGCATATTTACATCTTGAAAGAGGGTACGCCCCCCAAATTGTATCGCTAGATCACTTAGTTGAATCATCTGTTCCTTAATACTATTATGGTAAATTACAAGGCAAAGATACTAATTTACTGCGAGTTCCATACCAAATCAACGCAATACTGCCAGGGGTTATACATTAGAAAATAGGGAGATTTCCACACAATACCCATAAAATATGTTAATACATATTATGATGAATAGATAATGCAATCCCGAAAACATATCTTTCTATACTCCTATAAATCAATAGGTTATATAGGCCCAATCTGAGACCGCAACTACGCTTTCGGATAGTCCCGAATTACGCCGTCACGTAGTCCGGGACTATTCGGAAGCGTAATTCGGGACTATCTGGAGACGTAGTCCGGGACTATCTGGCGGTGTAGTTGCAGTCTCAGATTTTGGCTATTCATTCTTGCCGATATCGGCAAGAATGAATATATTTGCATTATTAATTTAGAGTTGGTGAATATGGAATTTATCTCTGTTAAGGATTTTGCCGCTGCTTATGGTGTCTCTGAGCGGACGGTAAGGAATTATTGTCTCCAGGGTAAGATTGCAGGGGCTCAATTGGTTGGTAAAACGTGGAGTATCCCTGCGGACACCCTTTTACCACAGCGGAAGAGACGCTTGGTATCACCTCTTTTGGAGGCTTTGCGTGAGCAGATGTCGTGTGGGTTGAAGGGGGGAATTTACCATCGTACGCAGGTGGACTTAACTTACAACTCTAATCATATCGAGGGGAGTCGTCTGACGAAGGAGCAGACGCGCTATATTTTTGAGACGAAGACGATGGGGGTATCGGGTGTGCCGATCAGGGTGGATGACATTATTGAGACGACCAATCACTTCCGTTGTATTGACTTTATCATTGAGCATGCTGAGGAGCCTTTGTCTGAGGGGTTGATCAAACGATTGCATGCACTCCTTAAAAGGGGTACTTCGGATGCTGATAGATCGTGGTTCGCCGTGGGCGATTATAAGCGTTTGCCTAATGAAGTGGGGGAAAGGGAGACGGTGGCGCCAGAGGAGGTGGCTGTGGCTATGCGGGCTCTCTTACGTGAGTACAATGGGATTGGGAAGGTGGTATTGGAGGATATTCTGGATTTTCACTATAGACTGGAGGTGATCCATCCGTTTCAAGATGGTAATGGTAGGGTGGGGCGCCTGATAATGTTTAAGGAGTGTCTGGCTCATGGAATTGTACCATTTATCATCACGGAGGAGCTGAAGATGTTTTATTATCGTGGGTTGGATCGGTGGAAGCAGACGCCTGGCTACCTGATTGATACTTGTCTCACTGCTCAAGACCAATATAAATCACTATTGAACTATTTCCGCATCCCGCACAGGTGAAATAGTAGAATGGATCTCGTGGCGACGGTTTTGGTCGTGTGTGGTGTGTGGTGTGTGGATTGACCTCCGTAAGGAGGTCCGATTTGTTGTAGCCCCCTAGTCGGAGGGGGCATTCGCCTCCGAACGACTGGGGGTTAACGGATGGTGCCCCGTGATTCGACCCCTTGTGGGTCGGACCTGAATATGTTTGTCCGACCCGCAAGGGGTCGTGGGGGAATGGTGCCCTTCGAATCCCCAGGTCGTTCGGGCTACGCCCTCCGACGCGGGGGCAATCTATGATCACCACCAAATTTATACGGTTAAAAAGTGTTATTTCACCCTATGCTCGTTTTGCGTCATAATCAGAGTGGAATTTGGTTCTTCTTGTGACGATTGTAAAGGCAACCGTCAATAGCTTGTTTTTGATGTTGTTCATAATGAGCAAATGTGGCTTGCCTTTGCTCTTCAACTTTTTCTTGTAGTCTATGAACTTCGAGTTGAATCTGCTCGCAGAGAGTGCCGTCATATGTAAAAGGCTTGCAAAATAAGGGTCGGCAAACCAACTCCTATGATTGCCATTTTGGACGGATGTACCTGACTGATTCGGGTGTGGTGAGACACCTAAAAAGCAGGCAAGTTGCTTGGGGTTATCGAACCTTGTAAACCCTCGAGTAACAACGATCAAAAGAAGGCTTGTAATCTTCCCGATACCTGGTACGCTCAGTAGGCATTTATGAATCTCATTGAGTTCCTCATTAGCTTTAATGATTTCTACCATTTTAGCTTCAATAGCCTTGATTTCTTTTTTTAGAAACCTCTCCTGCTTCTCTAAGCGTTGGATCATGAACTTTAGCGTCTCATCATTGGGTTCTGACTTAAGAATATGCTTATACTCTTTTATCTGACACTTCAATCGCGCTCTTTCTCTCACCTGTCCATATCGGTATGAATAAAGTCTCTCTAAGCTCTCCATATCCTTAGATAGGGGCTTATAGAGCCTAATCTGATCGCGAAAGCGATAGAAGTAGTAAGCGATCTTTTCTGCGTCTATCTTATCGGTTTTGTCGCGAACAATCTTGCCACTACCACATTTGATCGAATAAGCATTTTGTAAAGAGCAATCAACTCCCAGCACATAAAGATGTTTAGGCAGCGTGATGCTATAGTTACCTGTATCTTCTCCACCTACGAGAACAGAGGAATAGTCGCCAGACAATGCACAAGTCTTATTCAACCATTTTACAAATCGCTTACAACCTGGCACATCGTTTTTGAACTGCTCATTACCAATGATCTTTGGATCAATAGAGCTCTCTTCAGATACCTTGAGGATAGCTGCGTCAAACGTTTCTTTTGAGAAATCAATTCCCACAAATAATTTTTTATTCATAACTTTGTACTTGAAGTGGTTAGATAGCCATTAGTCGAACGAAAGCTGTTTGTACTCAAGCTGTAAATAGGAGTATAATCCTAACAATCTATATAGTATCCAACAGCGTGATTAGGTGTCCTTATTGCCCCCAATAGGTTCTATGACCTCGCTACGGTATTAAGGTTTCTCACCTAATCGACTAATGGCTATCTTTCTACAACAAAGATACGACATTAGTCTCGCTATTAGACTATTTTTTTTTACTGGCTATTTCATCTTTGATATACCCTTTATCTACGCATTTGAATTTAACTTTTTTTGTTTGATTTTGGCGGGCTCGATAAACTCGCCCAGGCTACCTGCAAACTTACAGCTACGACAAATCGGACCTCTCCGAGGTCCTTAGTCGCTTCTCTAGTACAACCTTTCTATATTATGACTGTAACTTAAGTTTCTAATCCTAATGCGTATGTCCCTACTTTTTCTGCCAACCGACTCTACCAATTTATGGAAAAATAGGTATCTTTGTGTGATAGGAACATTAATAGTTGGGTAGAATTATGAGACGACTAACAAGGCAGATAGAGCAACTTCTCTATACCGAGGAGTGCGTAGTAGTACCGGGGATAGGTGCTTTTTTGGTGCATCACGAGCCAGCAGTGGTGGATGAGCAGAAAGGGCTGATCTATCCAGGTCGTTGCCGTATCTCTTTCAATGCAGCGCTAAAGGACAATGATGGAGTGCTGGTGAAGAGCTACAGCGATGCCTTTTCCTTTGGCTACCGTCGCTCCCTCTCTATTATGGAGAAGGATATTGAGGAGCTACGCTCTCAGCTACTCACGAGTGGTGTAGTGGAGGTTGGCGAAGTGGGGAAGCTGATTCAGTCGAAGGGGGAGATGAATCTCACCTTTATCCCCAATCCGCACCATCCATTCTCTATCGACTACTACGGGCTACGCCCAGTGGCGATGTTGCCTCGCCCTGAGGTAACGACTGAGGAGACGGGGCGGAGGGCTGGTCTCAAGGGGCATATCTACTACCTACCTATCAATCTAAGGGCCATCGGATATAGCTCTGTAGCTGCTGCAATGGTGGCGATGGCGATATTCATCCCTAATCAGAAGCTACAATCGCCTAGCAATGCGATGCAATACCAAGCCGGATTCCTTACCGAGCAGGTGGCAGAGCAGGAGGCAGAGCCGGCTCCAGTGGTGGAGGAGGTACAAGTACCTACCTTTGAAGGATTCCGCATCACAGAGGGGAGCGAACGGCTAGGCCACTACTATGTGGTGGTGGCGACGCTTCCAAACGAGGCTATGGCCCACAAGTTTATCCTTGAGAATAGTAGCTACCTTCGCTTTACCAAGGAGGGCGGAGTACTGATTTCTAGCCGAGGGCTACACCGCTTCTATGCCGCTAGCTTTGAGACAAAGGAGGGGGCACAGGAGTATCTCAGTGAACTGACTAAGGAGGAGGCCTTCAAAACTGCCTGGATCCATAAGCAATAATCGGCCTATGGAGATCAGCAAGTTGGGAGCCTTTGGGCTCCGCGATCATATTCTCA
>USJF01000021.1 GCA_900554935.1 uncultured Porphyromonas sp. | reverse complement strand
CCTTGGTGTCGTTAGCTCGCTCCCAGCCGCAGCTGGGCGGAATGAGCTTAAGCGTAGAGTGGGGGCTACAGCTTGTGAGACCACTCAATCAAGGTTGGAAATGATGTAAAAAGAGTTGTCTTAGCATGGGGAGACCAGAGCGACGAAATATCCTATTGTGGATACCCACAGCCCTTTATTCAATGGCTGTAGGTATCCGCAATTTCGCTTATGACCATCGTATCCTCTCTTCATGGAAGTCGGTAATTCCTACTATTTGTATAGGTAATCTATCTGTCGGAGGAAGTGGTAAGACACCTCATATTGAGCTACTTATCTCTCTTCTAAAGCGAGAGTATAAGGTCGCAGTTCTCTCGCGTGGATATGGCCGGCGTACTCGTCGTCCTATTATTGCTACGCTAGATGACGATGCTGATAGAATTGGTGATGAGCCGTTTCAGATCAAGCAAAAACATCCTGATGTGATGGTCTACATTGATGGGAATAGACGTAGGGCATTGGAGACGATGCAAGCGATGCCCGAGAATGAACGTCCAGATGTAGTACTGATGGATGATGGATTTCAGCACCGGAGTGTTATCCCTTCATTCTCCATATTGCTTACTCCTTATAGCAAGCCTTATTACAATGATTATCTGCTACCTTATGGTAGATTGCGTGAAAGTCGGAAGGAAGCCACTAGAGCTGAAGCTATTATCTTTACTGGTACACCACGTCAGGTCAATGTGACTGAGAAGCGCCTCAAGATAGATAATCTTGGGGCAATGGCATATCAGGATGTCTTCTGTACCAGTGTGAAATATGAGCAACCGAAGCCATTATTTTCAAGATCAGATGCTCATCTCAATCATAGACTTACTCAAGATAGTCCTATCTTGGTGGTAAGCGGAATCGCGCGGCCGGCTGCTTTTCAGAAGACATGTAAGAGTACCTTCCCTAAGGTGGTTGACTACGTGGAGTATCCTGATCACCATCGTTTCACTAGAGAGGAGGTGGAGGTGTTGGTGGATGACCTTCGTAATGATCGGGAACTCTTTATCCTTACAACAGAGAAGGACGGTATGAGACTACTAACTTGTCAACGCTGGATTCCAGAAGAGGTGAGAGGTAGAATATGGATATTGCCAATATCTATAGAGATAGCTTTGGAGGATAAGATCAGGCTACTACGTAAAGCTAATAAAGCGATTAAGTTCAATGGTTTACCATTATAAGTTAGGAATATGAGTAATCAAGTAGAAATAAGAATAATCAATCACAGTCCTTTCCCTCTTCCTGAGTATGCAACGCCCCTCTCTGCAGGACTTGACCTTCGGGCAAATATAGAGACTCCTATTCATCTTGAGCCCTTACAGAGGATCGCAGTGCCAACTGGCCTATTTATAGCTTTGCCAGAAGGGTATGAAGCGCAGATGAGACCGCGAAGTGGATTGGCACTAAAGCATGGGCTCACATTGCTCAATTCTCCAGGTACGATTGATGCTGACTATAGGGGAGAATTGAAGGCTATCATTGTTAACCTTTCGGATACTCCATATACCATTGAGCCAGGTGAGAGAATTTGCCAAATGGTAGTGGCTAAGCATGCTCATGTGGTTTGGTATGCAGTAGCGGAATTGGAGGAGACCGAACGAGGAGCGGGAGGATTTGGCCATACAGGTGTAAAATAATTGAGGATAGGTAAGATGAGTAAAAGAATCTTGTGTGTGCTAGGCGTACTAGTTGCACTTTTGATGCTTGGATGCAAGGAAAGTAAGCACCGAGTAGAGGCAGAGTGGTCACCTACAGACTTTGTGGATCCTTGGATCGGTACTGGTGGTCATGGACATGTTTTTCTAGGAGCTTCTGTTCCTTGGGGAATGGTGCAATTGGGCCCTACTAGTGTTACTACTGGTTGGGATTGGTGTAGCGGATATCATGTGAGCGACTCAACGGTGATTGGTTTCTCTCATACTCATCTTAGTGGCACAGGGATTGGTGACTTACTAGATATTACGGTGATGCCAGTTACTGGTGAGGTGACTTACGCACGTGGTACTCAAGACGACCCACAGAGCGGACTTTGGAGCTATAGTCGCCGGTCGGTGGAACATGTGGAGCCTGGGTATTACTCAACCCATTTGGAGCGATATGGTATTGATGTGGAGCTAACGGCTACTAATCGAATTGGCTACCACAAGTATATTTTCCCGGAAGGGTCAGAGGAGCGTGCCATTATCTTTGACTTGGAGAATGGAGGTAACTGGGATAAGGCTACAGAGGGATACATCAATATCGCTGGCGATACGAAATTAGAGGGGTACCGTTACTCTACTGGTTGGGCAAAGGATCAGAAGGTTTACTTCGCAGTAGAGCTATCTCAACCTTTTGAGGATCTGACTGTAATAGCTGATGGGCAGCCTCTTGAGAAGGAAGGTCAAGGTAAGGTGGTCTATGGTCGTATAGATCTCGATCCCAACCTAGAAAGAGAGGTGGTAATGAGGGTTGCCCTTTCGCCTACTTCTATAGAGGAGGCGTGGAAGAATATGGAGGCGGAGCAAAAGGGGTGGCAATTTGATGAGGTCCGAGCTGAAGCGAAGCAACTTTGGAATAAGGAGCTCAGTAAGGTGAAAATAGAGAGTCACCTACCTGATGTAATGAAGATATTCTATACAGGACTCTACCATACGATGATGGCACCAAGCACCTTTTGTGATGTGGATGGTAGTTATTACGGAGCAGATCAAAAGGTCCACGAAAAGGCGGATTTCACTAATTACACTATCTTTTCCCTCTGGGATACCTATCGGGCAGCACACCCTCTTATGACTTTGATTCACCCCGATAAGATGCCAGATATGGTAGCAACAATGATGGCGATATATGAGGAGCAAGGTGAGCTACCTATCTGGCACTTAGCGGGTAATGAGACTTATACTATGGTTGGTGCACCTGGCATTCCAGTACTAGCCGATGCTATTCTCAAGGGTTATGTGGCTGATAAGGAGATGGCTTATGAAGCACTTAAGGTATCGGCTATGGTATCCAAGCGAGAACAAGAGTACCGCATCCAGTACGGCTATATCCCTTATGATGGTATGCTGGAGAGTGTGGCTTATGATCTTGAATATGCAATAGCTGATTGGTCTGTAGCGATGGTAGCACAAGCTTTAGGGCACGAGGAGGATTATAAGTACTTCCTTGATCGTAGCAAGAGTTATCGCCATCACTTTGATCCAGATACTCGGTTTATGCGTGGTGTAGATATAAAGGGGAACTTTAATCCCGACTTTAATCCACTTGCATCTACTCACCGCAATGATGACTATTGCGAAGGAAATGCATGGCAGTATACTTTCCTCGTGCCTCACGATGTGAAGGGTTTGGTAGAGTGCTTTGGTGGAGAAAAGCAGTTTATCTCAAAGTTGGATAGTCTATTTATACTCCCATCGGTGATTGAAGGTGATGATGTATCTCCTGATATCTCTGGACTGATTGGTCAATTTGCCCATGGTAATGAGCCGAGCCACCACATACTTTATATGTATAGTATGTTGGGAAAGCAGAGCAAAGCTGCTCCGCTACTTAGGCAGGTAATGACCGAGCTGTATCATGCCGATTACGATGGCCTTTCGGGCAATGAAGATGCTGGGCAGATGAGTGCGTGGTACATTTTATCGGCACTAGGCTTTTATCAGATGGAGCCTTGCGGAGGACGTTATTACTTCGGTAGTCCTATGATAGATAGTGCTGAGTTAAAGGTGCGTGATGGCGTATTCAAGATAAAAGTGCTAGATAATAGCAGTGAGAATATTTATATCCAAAGTGTGCGTCTCAATGGGGAGCCTTTTGATGAGCGTTATATCACCTTTGAGCAGATGGCAAAGGGAGGTAACCTTGAGATACAGATGGGTAGCACGCCACACGATTGGTAAGAATATAATGAATGATGAGAAAGAAGAAGTTAGTGGCTCTTACTGGAGCTGGAATAAGTGCTGAAAGTGGTATCGCTACATTTAGAGATAGTGACGGGTTGTGGGAGAATTACTCCGTGGAGGATGTTGCCTCGGCCGAAGGATATAGGCGCAACCCAAAGTTGGTCATCGACTTTGCCAACGACCGCCGTGAACAGTGTGTTAATGCCCAGCCTAATCAAGGGCATAAGTTACTTGCTGAGCTGGAGAAGGACTATGACGTGACTGTTATTACCCAAAACATTGATGATCTCCATGAGCGTGCTGGGAGTAGCCATATTATCCACCTTCATGGAGAGCTTATGAAGTGCTGTAGCGAGAGTGACCTCTCCACTCCGCTTCCTTTGCCAGAAGGTAGACTAAGAATGACCACCGATGATAGAGATGCCTTTGGTAATCGTCTACGTCCGTTCATCGTTTATTTTGGTGAGCCAGTTCCTCGAATGGAGGACGCGGTACGAGAGGTAGAAGAGGCAGATATATTTGTGATCATCGGCACAAGTCTCAATGTTTATCCAGCGGCCGGGCTAGTTCAGTTCGTACCGAGGAATACACCGATCTATCTTATTGATCCAAAGGATGTGCCTGGCTCAAGTCATTTTGTTCATATCAAGATGGGTGCGGGTAAGGGAATGGCGGAACTGATTAATAGACTTCATAATTCATAAGAGATGAGTGGCAAGATAATGGAATGGGAGAAGCTGATAAGTGACCGACGATTTGGACTCGAGTCGCACAGCCAGAAGCAGGAAAATCGTACAGACTTCCAAAGAGATTACGACCGACTTATCTTCTCACCGCCCTTTAGACGGTTGCAAAATAAGACTCAAGTATTTCCGCTTCCTGGTAAGGTGTTCGTTCATAACCGATTGACTCATAGTTTAGAGGTATCTTGTATCGGTCGTTCTCTTGGTACCCAAATCGGGAGAGAAGTGTGCCGAAGATATCCCGAACTATTACCTGACCATTCCGACTTCGGTGCCATTGTTTCGGCTGCTTGCTTAGCTCACGATATGGGTAATCCACCTTTTGGGCATGCTGGTGAACGAGCAATAAGTGCTTATTTCACCGAAGGCAAGGGAACACGCTGGAAGCAGCAGGTAAGGGACGAAGGCGGGCGTTGGGAAGACTTCGCGCACTTCGAGGGCAATGCCAATGCTCTACGACTTCTTACCCATGGCTTCAAAGGACGTCGAAAAGGTGGATTTGTCTTAACTTATAGCACAATTGCTTCTGTGGTCAAGTATCCTTATACTTCGCTTAGCTCCGAGGGTAAGTTCGGCTTTTTTGAGACTGAGCAAGAGAGTTACCAAAAGATCGCCGACCACTTAGGGCTTATTTTAAAGTCCGCAAAAGGAGAGCCACCCGTATATGCACGGCATCCCCTTGTATATCTAGTAGAGGCGGCAGATGATATCTGCTACCAAATTATGGACTTAGAAGATGCCTACAAACTAAAGCTAATAAGTAGGGAAGAGTGTATGGAGCTAATGCAAGCCTTTATCCCTACCTCTCAGCATAAATATGTAGAGGAGATTCTCTCCAAGGTCACAGACCACAATGAGCAAGTAGCTTATCTACGGTCTGTAGCGATTGGTCGCTTAGTCGCTAGCACTACGGAAGCTTTCCTGCAGCATGAAAAAGAGATTCTCAAGGGTACTTTTGAGGGCTCATTGATCCACTCCTTGCCTGATCGGGAGCGTACTGCCTTTGAGCGTGCTCGTGAAGTGGCGTTTGATAAGATCTACTTCACAAAAGAGGTGCTAGATATAGAGTTCGCTGGCTTCCGCATCTTTGAATATCTACTTGATACATTGATAGAAGTTCAGACAAAGCCCGATAATGCCTATAGTCATTTGTGGTTTAAGCGTATTCCAGAGCAATATGATATGCACCGCGACACAATGTACGGAAAGATACAGAGTGCTCTAGACTATATTAGCGGAATGACCGATGTTTATGCGCTTGATCTTTATCGCAAGTTTACCGGAATGAGTTTACCAGCAATTTAATCCATTGTATAACAATATGAATACAACACTTGACGAAATTACTCTAAAAACAAATAAGATCAAAAAAGCACTCCAGTCACAACAGATTGATAGCGTGCTTCTAGGTAGTGTGCCCAACTTCTTGTATGTCACTGGGAGTGTGGCACAAGGCTATATCTTTATTCACAAAGATGAGCCATTACCACTAATCTTTATTGAGCGACCCACTTATGTGCTAGAGGGATACCCCGAAGAGCTAATATATAATGTGCGTAAGCCTGAGTTAATCCCCGACCTACTTAAGGAAAGAGGCTTAGCCATATCTTCATCTACAGCTCTCGAACTTAGCTATCTACCAGTAACAGACTACCAGAGGCTATCTAAGCTGTCTCCAGAAGGGGTAAGCAGCGTTGATGCCTCTACTCTTATGCGTGGAGTAAGAAGCATCAAGACGGAGCAAGAGCTAACGGCTATTCGTCATCTAGCTCAGGTGCATATGGAGATATATCGGATCGTTCCAGAGCTTTACGAGAGGGGGATGACTGAGCTTGACCTCCAGCATCACCTTGAGTATCAAATGCGACGCCGTGGATCTATCGGGCTATTCCGCTCTTTCGGGGCTAGGTCGGAGATATTTATGGGAAATGTTATTTCAGGATCCAATGCAGATAATCCCGCACCTTACGACTTTACGATGGGCGGAAAAGGTACCTTTGCAATGCCTATGGGGGCTTCCGGTCAAGAGATACTCCCCAATACTACAGTGATGGTAGATATGTCGGGCAACTTTGGCGTCTATCAAACCGATATCACCCGCACCTATTATATAGGTACTCTGCCTGAGCAAGTGGTCAAAGCACACCAACTATCTATAGAGCTTCATAGGTGGTTCCAAGGCTATGCCAAGGAGGGTGCACCAGTGGCAGAAGTATACAATCACTGTGTCGCAAGAGCAGAAGAAGAGGGTCTATCCGACTTCTTTATGGGTCATATTAATAAAGTGAAGTTCGTAGGACATGGCTTTGGAATTGAGATCAATGAGGTGCCCGTCCTTACTGCTCGCTCTCGAGATGTTTTTAGAAATGGGATGTCCATCGCCTTCGAGCCTAAGTTCGTATTCCCTGAAGTTGGGGCTGTAGGAGTAGAGAATAGCTATATCATTGGTATAGACGGGGCGGAGAATATCACACCTCTTCCCGAGGAGTTGACCCCATTGTGCCAAGAAGACATTTGAATATTAACTATTAATAGATATTGAAAATGAAACGAACCCTTTGCATCCTCGCTACCTTATTCTTGGCTTTGCCACAGCTTATGGTAGCAGAGCAACCTACTAAGCCAGTTAAAAACGTTATCTTTATGATCTCCGATGGTACTTCATTAAGTACCATCTCACTGGCACGCTGGTACCAAAACCTACAGGCAGATTCCCTAACAAGATTGCACTTAGATCCCTACATGAGCGGTACCGTGCTAACCTTTTGCTCCGATGCACCTATCGGAGACTCAGCACCTACCACCTCTACCTATATGAATGGGATGCCCTCAATTCAGGGAATGGTAGGAACTTATCCCTATGCCACTTCTCACGACCTTGTACCAGTCGATAGTGCTATGGCCTACCGACCTATTGTCTCACTTATGGAGGCAACTCGATTGCTACAGAATCGTAAAGTAGGCGTAGTGATTACGTGTGAATTTCCACACGCTACCCCAGCCGATGCCACTGCTCATAGCTATAGCCGTAAGCGGTACGATTGGATCATCCCCCAGATGGTACACAACCACCTCGACGTAGTTATCGGAGGTGGGGCAGGCTTGATCAGCGAAGAGCAGGTAAACTATCTTAAAGGTGATGGATATGGTGTATACCTCAATGACTATGCCTCTCTTAAGACCAATCAAAAGGAGCGTATGTGGAGCCTATTCTCTCATCGTGATATCCCTTACGATATGGATGGTGTAGCTGGTAAGGACCCAAAACTTAGTGAGATGGTTACTTCTGCGCTTACGCTCCTCAATCGTGATAATCCTAATGGCTTCTTTCTACTTGTGGAAGGCTCAAAGGTAGATTGGGCTGCGCATGCCAATGACCCAGTAGCTATGGCTACAGAGTTCCTCGCCTTTGACCGTGCTGTGCAGGTAGCTCTAGACTTTGCTAAGGCCGATGGCAATACCATTGTAGTCCTTACAGCCGACCATGGCAATAGCGGGCTAAGTATAGGTCGAGGCGACCTTCGTAACTATGCGGGGACCTCCAAGGAGAAATTATTTGGCCCACTTATTAAGATCCAGAAAAGCTCTGTCGGATTGGCGAATATGATTAAGGCGGCTGAGGAGAGTGAGTTGCCAAGAATCTTTGAAGAGGTGACTACCTTTGCACCTACTGAGGAGGAGTTGGTAGCTCTTAAGCTGCTTCGTCAGCTAGAGCTTGCCCCTGATGCTGAGCGTGAGGCGATTAAACAACAATTGAAAGCGCTTAGTATCTCAGGTGAAGGAGCTCTGTACACGGCTGGACTAGCCGACTTTATCGCTTCGATTTACCGCAACCATATGTATCTTGGGTTTACCACCCATGGACATACCGCAGAGGATGTATTCCTCGCTAGCTATGCCCCAACTGAGGAGCAGCGACTGAGGGGGGTGCATAGCAATATGGAGCTACACAATTACCTTCGTAAGTCACTTGGTCTGGGGCCCACGATGTTGGAGCTGACTGATAAGTACTTCGCCCCACATAGCGAAGTCTTTAGCGGATTAAAGGTGACCATTACTGGCGAAGAGCCAAAAGATAAGGTGCTCACAGTAAAGAAGGGACGCAAAACTCTTAGCATCAAGAGCTATACTAATCAGCTCTATCTCAATGGCAAGCTACAGCAGCTCTCACTGCCAGTAGTCTATGTGGATAAGACCGACCAGTTTTATCTGCCCACTTCTCTCCGTGCTCTGCTAGATAAATAGAAGTAGTTGTATATAAAATAGAGCGACCTTGGAATGGTGCCGATTTAGCATCTTTCCAAGGTCGCTTATTTTATGGTGGAGCTAGATGTCGTAGCGCATCACGACTTCATCAAAGGCCTCTTCGGGATTTACTCCCATTTCGGCAAAGAGAGATGCGATTTGCTCCGACTCATAGGGAGTGAGAGGAATCTCCCCTTTGCGTAGCTGATAGAAGCGCGTCTTTTGCATCCCAAGATCTTGCATACAGCGTCGATTAAAGGTAGCGACTAGCTTCGCAGGGATTTGCCCAGCCCCCTTCATAAACCCCATATAGTGAGGTATCAATCTATTTTCCACATACTCCTGGCAGTTAGCTCCTACATTGAGCTTATTGGGATGATAGCCAATAAAAGGCACATCGCTAGGCTTGGTCTCTTGTCCTTTGAGATAGTGAAGGCAGCTCTCCTTCTTGGAGCATTGACCCACATAACAATGTTCGAAACTCTCTGGTAGTAAAATAGTAATGAAATTTGTGTTCATGATAAAAGATTTAAAGATTAAAGAATACTCTATTTACACTGCAAATTTACCAAATTGAGGAGGGGACTGCAAGTTTATGATTTATTAAATAGCCATATCGTGACGATATGATACCTTTGTCGCTGTTTTTATCACAATAACGAAAGAAAGATTGAATGAAAATGGGAAAGCAAATTGTATGGACTTTTGTAGCGACATTGGCTACGATACTAGTCAGCAGCTGTAATAATGAGGGTGACCTTCCTAAACAAGGCTCGAGAAATGACTACGAGTACATCTTTACCGTCTCTGCTGATAAAGGCGATCTGCAAGTGAAGTATACCTTTGATACCGATGGCACGGAAATAATCTGGAGCGAGGGGGCAAAGGTACTACATAACAATAGCGGATATCCTAGCAATATACAAGAGGGTGAGACTAAGACCTACAGCTTCAAGATAAAGCAGGCGAAGAGAGTATTGGTAAAAGGAGAGATCAAAACTGATGACGGAGCAGGCGCTAAAGGCTCATACCTTTTTATGGAGCGCTGTAATGGCAAAGTGGTTAGAAATAAGAAGGAGGTCATAGCCCTTGTTCATAATGGAGAATCTCAAAGTTTTGAGTTTACGAGTTCGACGCTTTGATAAGCACGTATCGACTCTTCATTCCGTAGCGCTACGGAATCCATTCCGCTAGTATACGGAATTGATTCCGCAAGGCTACGGAATCTGTTCCGCAGGGCTACGGAATATACCTCTCTTATTTATATAGTATTTGGCTTATGTACTAATCGCTGAACTTATATACATTCTTCACTAAAATCGTTGCGTGGAGATTGGACCAAGGTGTGTATTCGGGAATAAAAAAGAGTGATGATCTGACTTAAATTGTCGGACCATCACTCTTTTTATTATTAGTACGTAAGTATCTAGTGCTTACTTCTTAGTTGGTACTTTGAGATGATCTACGCCAGTGCTCTCAGCTATAGCACGGTAGTGGTCTTCGCTGTAGCCAGGTTGCTTTGGGAAGGCTACAAGTCCGTTCTCCTCTACGAATTGGCCATCTTTCTCGAGCTTAACATTGCCATCGATGTACTTTACCAATAGGTATTCGCCTAGCTTTCTCCACTCAGCAGTAGATTGGTCGGCAAGCTGGCAAGAGTAGTTGGTTAGAAACTCTACAGCAGCTGCTTCGCCTTGGCTCTTCGCAATCTCCATCGCTTTTGCCTCGATAGCTGGTTGCATATTCTGCCATAGTCCTTCGAGCTCTTGTTGCTTCATGCGGATATCCTTGATCATGTAGCTGTACTTGCCATACGCCATATTGGCTACCCAGTTGTGCATCCAGAAGGCCGAAGTCCACGAGAACTTGGTCATGGAGCCATTGCCATGAGCAAAGCTGTGAGGTACGCGAGTCATTGAAGCGTACATAGGCTTAAAGAGGGTCATATCTGCATCGTCTACACCAAACCAGAGGATGCCACCAACGTAGTCGGGTAGGTCTTTGCGCATCTGTGCTACTAGTACAAAACCAGTTTGCTGTGTGGCGATGGCACGCTCATTGACATACTTTTGACCATCAACTTCAAAGCCCATAGGTCTCCAGCGGTAAGGAACTTTATAAGCACCTGCACCACGATCCTTGGTCATATCCATAGGGGTGCCTTCGTAGTGGTCGCGCATCATATTCTGTACATCGGCAAGAGAGAGCTTGCGATTGGGCTTTACATAAAGTGGCATAGGCTCTGCATCAGGCTCATAGCCCATTACGAGTGGAATGTACTTATCCATGCCATCAGCAAAGCGATTGAAGAACGACCATACTCTTGCCTCGCAACCGCGTAGCCCGCTGAAGTCATAAGGATTGTAGGCTTTTTGGAAGCTAAAGTCTTTGTCGCTTCCTTTGTAAAGCCCTTTTTTACGTGCAAACTCGACAACATCGGGGCTGTAAAGGCAGTTCTTCTTGTCATTAAATGGAATTTGCTGGATACGCGCCTGATTGGCATGAGCTGAGATGGCATCGTCGGGAATGCGGATGGCTACCCACACGGCACCTTTCTCGCCTTTGCCCTTACCGATCATCTCCATTACCCATACTTCGTTTTTATCGGCAATAGTAAAGCTCTCACCACTACTTCTATAGCCGTATTGCTCTACTAGATTGGTGATGACATCGATCGCTTCGCGAGCTGTTGCGGATCTTTGAAGTGCAATGTAAATAAGGCTACCATAGTCCATCAGACCCTCTGTACCTTGGCACTTGTCGCAACCGCCCCAGGTGCTCTCTGTGATAGCTACCTGCTTCTCATTCATATTGCCAATCACGTTGTATGTGCGACCTACATATTGTGCAATTTCTCCTGTAGGGATGCCAGAATCCCACTCAGTCACCTTGAGTATGCTTCCAGCAGTCCAGGTATTAGCTGGCCAATGGTATAGCTCGCCATATAATGTGTGGCTATCTGCTGCGTAGCTGATAAAGACGCTGCCGTCGGTAGATGCCTTAGGTCCTACAATTAGGTCGGAACATGCCTCTGCTGAGTATCCCGCTCCTAGTGTGGCAATAGCTAGTGCCATAACCACTTTGGTTAGTGTTTTCTTCATGTTGTTATAGTCTTATCTATGATTAGTTTGAAAATCTTTGTTTTTGGGTATATGCTTTGGTCTCCTTACTCTTGTGGAGGGTACCATGAGGCATACATTTGATAGTTATCTGAGATCCGTTTATTGATGGTTTGCTGTTGCTCTGGGTCTAGCATTTTCACAAACTTGGCAGGAACGCCAGCGTATAGAGCACCTGGTTCTATCACGGTATTGGAGAGTACCACTGCGCCACCAGCCACAATGGCTCCTCTTCCTACCACCGCATGATCCATCACAATGGCACCCATACCTACGAGTGCTCCCTCCTCGACCTTAGCACCATGGATGATAGCATTGTGCCCGATGGAGACATTATCCTCTAGTATGGAGACGGACTTTTGATAAAGGGTGTGAATCACCGCACCATCCTGTACGTTGACGTTTTTGCCAATGCGGATGCTATTGACATCGCCACGCACCACTGCACCAAACCAGATGCTACTCCCTTCGCCTATCTCTACATCTCCCACCACAGTGGCATTGGTGGCGAGGAAAACATTGCGAGCGATCTTTGGCGTAAAACCTCTCACTTCTTGGATTATTGCCATATTGAAATGAAAAGGGTAGGGGTCACTCTAAGGTGACTCCTACCCATGTTGAATGTTATCTACTAAGGGGTGCTGTCTTGGCTCTTAGCCATGCTGCCTCTTCGCTATTAAGCAGTGGCGATACCTCTTGATATACTCTCTCTTGATAGTTATTGTACCACTCTAGCTCCTTATCGGTAAGCTGAGGAAGGTCTACCAAACTATTATCGAGGAAGCAGAGGGTGAGTGTCTCGAAGCAGAAGAACTTACCAAAATCTCCCTCGGAGTGATTCTTGGTATAGATCAAGTTTTCAATACGGATACCATACTTTCCAGTGATATATACCCCTGGCTCATTTGAGGTAACCATACCAGGGCGTAGCACTGTAGGATTCTCATCCATTCGGATATTCTGTGGCCCCTCGTGGACATTTAGGAAGTACCCAACACCGTGCCCTGTACCGTGTCCATAATTCTGACAGTTATCCCAAAGTGCCTTACGAGCCAAGATATCTAGCTGGGAGCCCCTTGTCCCTTCAGGGAAGATAGCTGTTGCCAATTGGATATGTCCCTTTAGTACCCTTGTGTAATCAGCCTTCTCTTCTGCTGTAGGTTTGCCATCGAGAGAGATGGTACGTGTGATATCTGTGGTACCATCGTAGTACTGTCCGCCAGAATCAAGAAGAAACATCCCATTGTGTTGCAACTTATGAGAGCTCTCAGGAGTGGCATTGTAGTGTACAATAGCACCGTGGTCACGATACCCCGCAATAGGAGCAAAGCTATCATTGACATACTTCTTGTCCATCGCACGGAAGCTAGTTAGCTTTACACCCACTTCATACTCTGTAGGAGTTGCTCCACTCTCTAGTGTCTTTTCAAGCCAAATGAAGAAGCGGGTTAGGGCTGCTCCGTCGCGCTTCATCACATCAATATAGCCATGATGCTCCGTCTCATTCTTCACCGCTTTAAGTAGTGTGATAGGGCTCAATTGCTCAATCACCGTCATGCCATTAGGGATGGCTCTGTAGAAAGCGTAGTTGTTTCTTGCAGGGTCAAACGAGAGAATTGTCTCCTTTGGTAGGGTCGCCACATCGGCATATACCGTCTCGTAAGGCTTGATATCTACCCCATTCTCCTTTAGGTGATTGCGGAGCTCCTCTGGCCACTTCTCAGGGAAGGTGTAGATCGTCACTTGATCTTTGGTTAGCAGACCATAGCCAATTCCTACTGGATTGTAGCTCACATCATTGCTACGGATATTAAATAGCCAAGCAAGCTCACACAGCATGTTAATGATAATCGCATTAGCTCCCTTCGCCTCTAGTGCGGCACGAACATTCGCTACCTTTTCCTTAGTGGTCAGACCAGCATACTTTGTAGGCATGATAAAGAAAGGGTT
>USJF01000020.1 GCA_900554935.1 uncultured Porphyromonas sp. | reverse complement strand
CTTGGCGACTATCGCCTACAAGCCGGGCTAGGGGTACAGCTCGGGCAAGCTAATACTATCTTCGTCCGAAGTGAGATGACTGGCCTTCCTCCCACTCTTAGTACCAAGTTGATCCGTCCCCATACCAGTTTTAGAGAAGAGGGGTACCTCCGTGGTATCGCTACCAATTGGCAAAGTGGACCCTTTCAAGCTGCTCTTTTCTATGGCTACGAACGGCTAGATGCCCGTGTGGAAAAGCGCCAGCTCCTTACCCTCTATCCCGGTGGAATGCACCGCACCCCTAAGGAACGTCGCTCCCGACATACCGCACTACGCTCCAGTGGAGGAGCTATCCTTAGCTACCATACTGGCCAATTAGAGGTAGGTACCACTCTATTATGGCGAAGGTACCGTACCGCTGAGTGGCAACCGCTCCAAGCCTATCGCCGAGAGGCAAGGACCGAATCGAACCAATCGGCCTCCCTCTACTTTCGTTACCTCCAAAGGCATTGGCTCGTCACTGGGGAGAGCCTTCTAGCCACAGCAAATCGGCGTGCCACCCTGCTTTCGATCAGTTATTTCCACGATTATGTAGGCCGCTTTACCCTCACCACTCGTTATCTGGGTGCCGACCACTATTCCCCTTTGGGTGAGATAGAAAGCCGTAGTTCATCTCGCCGTGACGAACGGGGAATGCAGCTCTTTTGGAGCGGCGAATTGGCACGCTGGTGGACTGGTATGGTGCACCTAGACCTCTCTCAGAAGGCATCTGTGAAGAGTGGATTAAAGCCAGAGCAGTGGCGGTTAACGGTACGGGCTGATTATCGAGAGCAACGACAAGCTTTTCAAAGCCGACTGACCTTCATCAGGAGAGGTGGGCAGCCACTCCGTACCTCCTTTCGGACCACTTATCAATATCAACTGACCTCTCCTCTATATATAAGGAGTGGTATTCAACTAACCCACCTCTCTGATACCCCACTTACTTGGGCACTCTTTGGTAGGCTGAGGTATCAACCCGATCCACAGTTTTCCATGGAGGCTGGGCTCCATTACTTCTCTGCCATCTCTGGTGTGATCCGTGCCGACCAGCCCTATCTTCCGTGGCGATACTATGTGCCGATGCTTCGGGGCAAGGGGTTACGAACGATCCTACAAACTCATTATCACCTTGGCAACCTGCATGCCTACCTCCGTGCGTCCCTTACTCACTACCAAGAGGCTCCCACCTCGCTTCTTCCCTCGCTATTGGAGGTGGCCTTTACCTATCGCCTATAGAAATTGTAGGGTAGGGTGTGGATGCTATTTTCTTGTAAGGGCAAAATTATTGGTTATCCATTTAGTCGTTTCGGTAGGGAATATGGTCGGTTCGGTAGTCTTCCCCTTGTGGGATGCTACTCGGCTGGCTACCTTTGTGCTATAATTAGATGGTTCGGCGATGCGTGCTGGGCCAATGAAATAAGAAATAGAACAATTATTTAGAAATAAGTAAGAAAAGAAAAAGCTTATGAAACGACAGATGATGACGATCGCCCTCGGTATGGTGATGGGACTGCTAGGAACTTCGGCAATGGCACAGAGCAATGTGTCGCTGGACTATGGTGTGAAGGCAGGTGTAAACTGCGGCCACCTAGCACTGAGTGATGACTTCAAGGTGCTAGATAGCAAGATGAAGGCGGGTGCAGACTTTGGTGGATTTATGAGGATTAACCTACACCAGAACTTCGCCATTCAGCCTGAGCTAGAGTTTTACTACCGTGGTAGTGGTATAGAGGCCAAGGTAGCTGGCAAGGAGTTTGAGAATAAGATCAATCAGTGGGGTATGCAGATCCCTGTTTATGCCCTTGGTAAGGTAGCTGTAGGTAATGGTACACTTTACGGTGGTGTAGGTCCTTTTGTGGGCGTAGGCTTCTCAGCTAAAACTGATGAGATTGAGCTCCCAGGTAAGATAATGAAAAAGATAGATCCGATAGACCTTTATGAGGAGCACAATGAAAAGTCGGCGCTTCAGAGATGGGATGTAGGTATCGCTTGCCAACTAGGTTATGAATTTGCCAATGGTATCCAGATCAATGCCGGGTATAAGTATGGCTTTATTAACCAGATGGACGACCTTAAGAGCTCCCTGAATGACGTCACCTCAAAGCTAGGTATGCCTCTAAGTGGTGACGACTACAAGGCCAATGCTAGTGTGCTGACTGTAGGAGTGGGTTACCGCTTCTGATCTAAGTAATCTTTTTACAATTCTCTAAGTTAAGTAGGGTGACGAGTCGTGCCACTATGCCCTCTCTGCGTGTGTGTGGAAAAGTGTCTGTAAAAGGGGGAGAGTGTGGTGGTATGGCTCGTTACTTTATATTACCTTTGCTGAAATAGAAGGGGGAGCAGATGGTAGCGATTGAAGAAGATATGGAGGCGAAGTGTATTTGGAAGAAGGGGCGATTGAGCCGACGACGTGGTCGGGGCTTTATATTTCTTAGCACGGAGCGTAGAAGTGTATGGCTGGCAACGCTGATTGTAAGCTTTTTGCTTGCCTTTGTGATGCTGTCGTCATCGATCTATTATTACAGTCTGGTTGATGAAAGTCGGCAGATTGATTTTAGTGCGATCTTGTCGCTCAACTTCTTTGGTTCGCTTTTGGTGAATATGCTCTTCTTCTACCTCCTCCTTTCGATCCAGTCGTGGGCGATTAATAGGTACAATATCCGCCAGTATCAACTTTGGCTGATTTTACTCGCTCTTCTGGGAGGTATGGTGTGGCTATCCCCCTACCTATCAAGGTTGCAAAGGTGGTGGTTTAGAGACTATCTTAATTACCATACCTATGCAACACTACAGTATGTAAAGGACTTGGTGATCTTGGTGGTAACCTTCCTCTTCTCCATGATTATCTACCTGATGAAGCAAAACCACGTGGCAGTGGTGGGGATGCAGGAGTTGGACTTAGAGAGATTGCAAAATAGATACACAGCACTCAAAAACCAAACCGACCCGCACTTCTTATTTAACAGCCTCAATACGCTGATGGGTCTGATCGGCAGAGATGACGAAAAGGCAGCGGAGTATGTGGAGGAGCTGGCAGCAGTCTTCCGACACACGATGCGCGACAAAGTGGTGGTGAGGCTCTCGGAAGAGTTGGAGTTGGTGAAGTCGTACCTCTACCTGATGTGCCTTCGCTACTATGATGGGCTAAAGGTGGAGTGGGGTATTGAACAGGATTATCTCGACTACTACGTGATCCCATCGGGCGTACAGATCTTGGTGGAGAATGCAATTAAACACAATATCGCGAGTAGTAAGCTACCATTGACCATCTCTATCCGTACTGAGGAGGGACGACTAGTGGTGGAGAACCCTTTGCAACTCCGAGAGCGAGCAGCCTCTAGTAGTAGCGGGGTGGGTCTGGATAATCTTATGGAGCAATATCGATTGGTATTTGGCAAGGATATTGAGATCGTTTCAAGGGGTGGGACGTTTAGAGTCTCCCTGCCATTGATAGAAAGTTTGAATGAATTGGTACCCCGTGCAAAGTCACTCTTATGAAGGTCATTATAGTAGAGGATGAGTATTTTACCGCCAAGCGCCTTGAGTCGCTACTCCTTGAGGGGGATAGAGATGTAGAGGTCCTTGATATTCTGCAGAGTGTGGAGGAGTGTGAGGAGTGGTGGCAATCCCATGATGAGCCCGACCTCGCCTTTATGGATATTCACTTGGCAGATGGAGAGGTCTTTTCGCTTTTTGAGCGGGTGGAGGTTACTTGCCCTATTATATTTACCACGGCGTATGAAGAGTATGCCTTGAAGGCCTTTGAGGTAAATAGTATTGATTACCTCTTGAAGCCGATCAAGGCGAGTGATTTGGAGCGTGCCTTGGGAAAGGTGGAGCGCTTTGGACATGGGGGTGAAACGGTGGATAACCAGGCGGTAGTGAGCCAATTGATGGCGGCGCTTGGTAGCACACCGATGAGCTACAAGAGTCATTTCCTTGCCCCTTTTAGGGATAAGCTCTTGCCTATATCGGTGGATAAAATCGCCTACATACGCTCTGAGAATAAGGCTTGTGTGGTGGTGACGACCGATAAAAAGGAGTATGCCATGGACCTTTCACTGGAGAAGATGGTCGAGGAGCTCAATCCTAAGCTTTTCTTTAGAGCCAATCGACAGTATATCGTAGCCCATAGTGCTATTGTGAGTATGTCGGTATGGTTTGGAGGAAAGCTCACGGTGTCGCTTTCAGTGCCCACGCCCGAGGAGATTATTGTTAGCAAAGCCAAGAATAGGGAGTTTCGGGAGTGGTATCAAGGGATGTTGTGACCCCCTTTTATTTACTTATAAAGTAAGTATAAGTATTTTTTTAGTGTAGATTATGTTTCGGAAATTGAATATAGGGATGACCTATTGTCTATTTATAGCAATGGTACTCTCTATGGGAGAGGCTGTGGCCCAAGCTCCAGCACCGCTTTCATTGGAGAAGTGCCGTGAAATGGCTTTAAGCCACAATAGGGAGATACAGATGGCAGAGTCGGAGGCGATCACCTCGGACTACTTGGTGAAGTCGGCCAAGACGAAGTATCTGCCACGCATCGACTTTGCCGGGGGGTGGGTCAATCCTGGCGATCGGGCGTTGAAGCCTTTTGCCATTGACTTTAATATTCCTGGAGTGACACCTCCAGGGCTTTCATTGCCACTGGACTTTATCAGTGTTGCTCCAAAGGAGGTATTCACTGGAGGCTTTGTGCTAAAGCAGCCCATCTTTATGGGTATGAAGATTGTGGAGGCGAATAAGATGGCGCGCTCTGCTTCGGAGTTGGCACACGAAAAGGTGAAGCTGACGGAGGCGGAGGTGCTGACCACGGTGGATGAAGCCTACTGGAGAGTGATATCGGTGGAGGAGAAGGTGTCATTGGCTAAGAGCTACAAGTCTTTACTGGAGCGATTGGCGCAGGACCTGCAGAACCTTTATGCCGAGGGAATGACCACTAAGAATGAAGTGCTCAAGGTACAGGTGAAGCAAAACGAGGTGGAGCTCTCGCTGATGCAGGCTGAGAATGGTCTGGTGCTCTCCAAGATGCTTTTGGGTCAGATTATAGGAGTGGATGCTGAGCAAATCACTCTGGATAAAAGTGTGATTAGTGAGGAGGAGTTGAGTAGTCGCCTGGTGGCACTCACCGACCCCTATGCTGTGGAGCGTGCCGAGGTGGCGATGCTTCGGAAGAAGTTGGCCATCACGCAGTCGGCTAAGAAGATGGTGCAGTCGCAGTTTTTGCCCAATGTGTTTTTAGCTGCTGGTTACAACTGGACGAGCCCCAACCTCTACAAGGGAACTCAGAACAACCTTGGTGGCGACTGGATGATCGGAGTAGGGGTGCAGATCCCTATACTCACGTGGGGCGACCGTCTTCATCAGGTGCATATGGCGGAGCAGCAGGTGACCAAGGCCCAATTGGAGCTACAGGAGGCGCAGGAGAAGATCGGTTTGCAGATTCAGCAGAATCGATTTAAGCATACCGAAGCGCTCAAAAAGATGGAGCTGACCAAACTTTCCAAAGAGCAGGCGGAGGAAAACCTCCGTATCACTAGGGATAACCTTCTCGAGGGAATGAATAGCATCCGAGACATCCTAGAGGCACAGGCGATGTGGGAAAAGGCGGCTTCTGCCGATATTGATGCAAGGGTGGAGGCAGCGGTGACCCTATCGCAGCTGGAGAAGTCCACTGGGGCTCTCTATCAGTATGCAGAGGAATACCATCAGAAACAAAATCACAAATAGAGATAGTTGCAAGGATGATTGTATGCTAAATAGACTCAGATTGAGACACCCACTCCATAAAAAGAGCGACTTTGTATTGAGCTATAAAGCAATGGGTTGTGAATGCAAAAGTTGAGTTTGTAACTGAGCAATCGCCGACTTACAAACTCGCTGAGCACTGAGTTACAAACTAAGCCAACACCGAGTTACAAACTGGCTAATCACTGAGATAGATACACGCCGATTGCCTTCGTGCAACGGTCTCAAATAGATAAATAGACATTAAGATATGTACTTCAAAGGAATAAAGCAGATTTGGCTACCCCTTCTACTATTGGGAGTAATGGGTAGCACCGTCTCCTGTAGCAAGAAAGGCGATAATGAGCAGACGTCGGAGGCGGATAAGGTAGTGCCTGTAACGATAGCACAGGCCAAGGAGATGACTTTTACACCAAATATCCGATTCTCGGGTAGTGCCGAGGCCTCTAAGAGTGCCAACCTAGGAACCGCCTTGCCAGGTAGAGTGGAGCGTATTCACTATACCAAGGGAAGCTACGTACCACAGGGTGCTCTGATTGTTGAGATGTCGGATGAGATGCTTCTACAAGCTCAGATCGAAAATGATGCGATTAAGCGGGACTTTGAGCGGGTCACTCGACTCCGTGAAAAGGAGAGTATCAGCCAGATGGATTACGACCACGTGAAAGCCAAGTATGATGCTTCGGTGGCGAAGGTGGCGATGCTGAAAAAGAATACCTCTATCACCGCACCATTTAGTGGTGTGATTACCGATATATTGATCAATGAAGGGGAGACTTATGCCTTTACCCCAAGTGTAACGAGCGATCTAAAGCTGGAGAGTGGTATCATAGAGCTTCGTCAGGTGAATCCACTGAAGGTGACGATCGAGGTGAATGAAAAGGAACTGGGATATATAGAGCGTGGTCAGGCGGCGGCGATCACTTTTGATGCCTACCCCGACCAGGTGGTGGAGGGTAAGGTCTCCTTCCTCTCTCCTGTCCTTTCGCCAATGTCGCGTACTGCTTCTATCGAGGTGAATATTCCCAATAGCAGTCGTACCTTCAAGCCGGGAATGTACTGCAATGTTGCCATCGCTCTTCCCGAGCGTGAGGGCCTTTTTGTGCCACTCAATGCGATCTATCGTTTGGCGGGTACGGGCGAGGAGTATCTCTTTAAGCTGAGTGCCGATGGCACCACCGTCACTCGTATCCCTGTCACTCGTGGCGAGATTAGCGACGGTTGGGTCTATATCGAGAGTGCCGATATTAAGAGTGGCGACTCGGTAGTGATTGATGGTAAGAATAAGCTCAGTGAGGGCTCTAAAGTGAATGTAGTAAAGAAATAAGCGTATGAAGCTACCTGAATTTGGTGTGAAAAGACCTATCGCCACCGCCATGATCTTTGTGGCGATTATGGTGATCGGTGTATTTTCACTATTGAAATTACCACTGGACCTGATGCCGAATATGGAGTTCCCCTCCCTTACGGTGATTACGGTCTACCCTGGGGCTTCGGCTGTGGAGGTGGAGGAGCAGGTCTCCAAACCTCTGGAGGCGGTGCTTTCGGCGGCAGATAATCTGGTGGAGATCAAGTCGATCTCCAAGGAGAATGTCTCTTTTATCCAACTTCGTTATGAGTGGGAGGAGGATGTAACGGCTGCTGCCAATAACGCTCGTGACCTTTTGGAGCTGGCAAAGTCGCGAATGCCTTCTCAGGCTTATACGCCGATTATCTATAAGATCAATGCCTCGATGATGCCGGTGCTCGGCTTTGCGATTAATGCCGATGAAAACTACAACGGACTTGAGGAGATCGTGGAGGATAAGATCGCCTCTCCCCTGAGAAAGGTGGATGGTGTGGGTACCGTGATTTATCTCGGTCAGCCTGAGCGGGAGATCCGTGTGGAGATCGACCCTACCCGAATGCAAGGGTATGGAGTGTCGGTGGCACAGGTCTCTATGATGCTGAAGGCCAATAATGTCAATGTGCCGGCTGGCTTTGTCTCTGAAAGTGCTTATGACTTCTCTGTGCGTATGCCAGGAAAGTATGAGAGCGTGGAGGAGCTGGAGAATACGGTGATCAAAGCAATGAAGGGCAAGGTGGTGCGTCTGAAGGATGTAGCCACTGTCAAGGATACTTTTAAGGAGACCGATGCATCGGCTTTCAATCATATTGGCCAAGGCATTGCGCTCTTGGTGCAAAAGCAATCGGGTGCCAATACGGTGGATGTGGCGAATGCCGTGCGTGACAAGATTGCTAGTATCCAGGGCGATCTGCCTTCTGACGTACAGATCTTTGAAGTGATTGGTTCGGACGAATTGGTCACCTCTTCGGTGAACAACCTGAGCTCCTCTATCTGGTATGCCCTGATATTTGTGACACTGGTGGTATTGCTCTTCCTAAGAGAGTGGAAGTCGAGTTTGATCGTCTTCCTCACCATGCCAGTCTCACTGATTTCAGCCTTTATCGTGATGAGTCTGCTCGGCTATACCATCAATATCTTCTCACTGGTAGCCCTAGTGATAGCCATCGGTATGGTGGTGGACAATGCCATTGTAGTTCTGGAGAATGTCACGCAGCATATCGAGCGTGGGGCGATGCCTAAGCAAGCAGCAATGTTTGGTGCTTCGGAGATGGGTCTAGCTATTGCCGCCTCTACCTTGACCACCATTGTGGTATTTATGCCACTGGTATTTATGGGTGGTATTGTGGGTGTGATGTTTAAGCAATTAGCGATCCTTACGGTTGTCTGCCTGATTACCTCGCTATTTACGGCACTCACGCTGACCCCTATGCTTTCAAGCGTGTTGCTGAAGCCAGCCCCTCGGGGTGGAGAGGAGCGAAAGCATGGCAAGCTCTACAATTGGAGCGAGCGGATGTTTGAGCGAATTGAGCGGAGATACCATAGATTCCTCGGTTGGGCGGTATTCCACAAGGGAGTTACTCTCGGGAGTGCCCTCATCATCTTTGTCCTCGTGCTACTACTCGGGAAGTCGGTAGGTACCGATTATATCCCCGATATTGATGCCGGATCTATTTCTATACAGTTTGAGACGGAGCAAGGAAGCTCGCATGCTGTGACAGAGGCGGTGGGCAATCAGATTGTGAAACTCATTGAGGAGAATGTACCAGAGGTGGCTGTGGGTGGCCTTGCTAGTATTTCTGGTCAGACTCCTGATGGAGCTCTCACGGCAGTAGGTTTTAAGGAGGGTAAGAATATCGGTACCATCTTCTGTCACCTGAAGCCTGTAGATGAGCGTAGCCGAAGCAGTCAGGAGATTGCCAATGATATCCGCCCACTGGTGGAGGCAATCCCCGAGATTGAGAAGGTTACGGTGTCGGGAGGTAGTGCCATGGCAACTGCCCTCACGGGAAATAAAGCCCCTATTGAATTCGTTATCTTTGGTAAAGATATTGAGGAGATGAATAAGGTGGCACTCGGTCTTGAGAGCAAGGTGAAGGAGTATCCAGAGTTTACCAACGTAGAGGCCCTTGTCTCCGCTGGTAATCGTGAGGTACATATTGTGGTGGACAAGGATAAGGCGGCCCAAATGGCACTGAACCCTGGTGTGATTGGTATTCAGGTACGTGAAAATCTCTACGGTGCCGATGCTGGTGTCTTTACAGAGGATGGTCGCGACTACGATATCAAGATCCAGTATGCCCCCGACTTCCGCCACTCTATCAATAAGCTCAAGGAGATGCAGGTGACTAATCTACTCGGTCAGCAGGTGCCTCTGATTGCAGTGGCAGACCTACAGGAGAAGGAGGGCCCAGTGGAGATTGAGCGAATGACACAGCAAAGGTATGTGAAGGTGACGGCCGACCTCAATGGCATCTCTCTAGGTGAGGGCGCTAAGATCGCTGAGGAGATTATCAATAATACCAGTGCTCCTGAAGGCATCGAGATTTCACTTGGCGGACAGGTGGAGGATCAGAGCGATACCTTCTCTTCCCTAGCTACGATCTTCGTGGTAGGATTGATGCTGGTGTTTATGGTGATGGCTGCTCAGTTTGAGTCGCTACTCGACCCATTCATCATCTTCTTTGCTATTCCATTCACCTTGGTCGGTATCATCCTTGCCTTCTTCATCACAGGCACTACCCTGAGTGTGGTTACCTTTATCGGACTGATTATGTTGGTGGGTATCGTGGTGAATAATGGTATTGTGCTGGTTGATTATACCAATATGCTGATACAGCGTGGATACAGCATCCGCGATGCCGTGATGGAAGCAGGTCGCTCACGCTTACGCCCTGTATTGATGACCTCTATGACCACTATCCTCGGTATGCTACCAATGGCACTTAGTACCGGTATGGGTAAAGAGATGTATGCCCCTCTTGGTATTACCATTATTGGAGGTCTGCTGATCTCTATGTTGGTAACCCTCATTTTGGTGCCTACTGCTTATGCCTTTATGCACCAGCGGAAACTCAATCGGGAGCGTAGACTATTTAGAATGAAAAGAAACAGTAGTGACGATAATGAATGAGATGAAGTTTACATACATCACCTGTAACATCAGTATGGTGGAGCAGATGGAGGAGCTCCTAAAAGAACTCGAGATCCAGGTGTACCAAGTGATTCCAAAGGCTTTGGCAGAGAGCAACTTCGATATCCCACACAAGGATACTGCCGTATGGCCAGGCTTCAATGCCGCCCTAATGGTACAGGAGGAGGTGTCAGATAAGTCGCAAGCGCTGATGAAGCGGATTGAAGAGATGAATCACACTGCCTACAATAATAGCGAGCTAATCGCTGCCTATCAATGGACGGTCAATACCTTTGTGTTACCAGAGCCAGTGGCACCTCTCCAAGGAAGTGGTGCCCTCTCCGATTAAAGCCAAACTGAGACTACCTCGGTAGTCTCAGCTTATCTACACTAAGTGGAAGTAGGGAGAGTCCCCATTCCACAACTATTAATTTGTAAGGAATAGCCACTATCAAAGCATCCGAAACGCTTTGATAGTGGCTATTTTTTTGTTCTATAACCTCTCGTCAGAAGTAGAAAAGGTAGGAGAGTAGTAGCGAGCGACCTCTCAATTGGTACCACGAGCGATTGCTCTCGGTGGCACTATAGCTAGTAAATCCATACTCCTGCTGATTGAGGAGATTGTGGAGGTGCAACTTGAAATTGCCTATGGAGGTGCGGTACTCACCCACAGTGCTGAGGAGAAAAAGATGCTTCATCTCATGCATCCGCCATTCCTTCCCTTGATGCTCACAGAGAAGCGTGAGGTGTAAGTCGTCGGTAGGCGAGTAGGTGACATCTAGTGTCCCTAAGAGCGTATGGAGTGGATCAAGCTTCTGAGTGGCATACCACATCTGAGAGCGAGTGACGTTGTAGGATAGCTTGCCCGACCAGTGCTTTGCTAGATCACATTGTACTTCCCCCCAAGTTGATAGGGTTATCATCTGCGATGTTTGTTCCACCTCCCGACGCATCGTTTGGTAATGGCCATAATTGCCCGAAAACCCGACCGAGACCTTGCTTTTAATCTTCCGAAAGTAGCGAGAAATATAGCTGTTGAGTTGATAGTTACCATAGGTATTGTCCCCTTTCACTAGTTCTAGACGATTCAAGTTGATCGTCGGGTTGTCCGTTAGAAAGTGATCCGAATGGCCATATCTCCCCGAGAGGGTGATTGTACCATATAGCTCCTGTACTGGTCGGCGAAACTTCAGGTTGATGCTGGCATAAAGACCTTGGCTACTCGTTAGCTCTCCCGCTCCCAACCGCTCCTGCCGGTAGGTTGTGAAGAATGGCTGTCGCATCAGATCTAGTAGGCTCCCCACCTCTTGATAATAATTGACCATCCCAAATAGGTGCCATACCCTATTGAGCCGGTACAGAAAATTGACTGATGGAGAAAGAAGTAGATGTGACGCCCGATCCGCTTCGCCATACTTCAGCACCGCCAATGTGGCTGGTAGCTCAAATGAGATATTGTTTTCTCCCAGAGAGAAACGCCACAGGCGGGGCGACACTTTCAGATCCCATCGCTGCCCTTGCGTATATTCTGCCCCATCCTTATGAATCTTATCCCGTACATAGCTTCCCTCTATCGGAATGGACAATTGCCATCCTTTCTTTAAGGGAAATAGAAGCGAAGTGGAGAGACTCGCCCTCATCACCTCCTCGCTAAACTTCTGCTCTATTAGAGGGGCAGAAAGGGAGAGAAGTGGTGCATTTTGGTAGGCGAACTTACTCTGGAATGAAAGTACCTTTTGCCCGAAGCGTTGGCTCCAAGCGAGGTGATTTTGTGCCAGGTGCGATCGGAGATCTATCTCCTGAAGCATCGGAGTGGCGGAGCGGAAGATCTGATCCTTTTGATGTTGCCTTAGCCCCACATACTCTATAGTCTCCTTCAAGTAGTTGTTAGGCTCATTGCGTTTGTACTCCAACATCGCCCGCCCCAGCTGCTCACGAGATCTCGTGTGGACCTTATGCTCATTGAGCACCACATCATCCGACTTTGAAGGAGCGAAAAAGGTCAATTCATTACCATAGGAGTGCCGACTAGTATAGTCTGAGTAGCTAAGGTCTGCCTTCAGTGTTCGGTCGGTCGAAAATTGGTAAATCGTCTTGGCCTTTCCTTGACCGCCCCGCTGCCGTAAGTAGAAATGTGGAGAGAGAGAAGGCTCAGGTGCCGAAAGACCCATAGGCAGGCTCGAGAGCAAAGGGCTCGAGGGCATCAAAGGGGTAATGACCGAGTGCTTCACCTCATCTGTTGCGTTGAAGTCCTTATCTAGTCGTCCCTCCACCGTGCTCTGCCACCTTGGTTGAGCATAGAGGAGATAGCCCATTCCCCGGTAGGCCAATTCCTTCTGGCTATCTACCCCTGCCCCGATCTCCGCCTTGCCATTAGCCCGGCCACGAGACTTGTGGTTCAGTACCAGATTCATCACGATCTTATCGTCACTCACCAGGTCCTTCAGCATCTTTATGTCTTGCTGATTCTCCATAATCTCTACGCGAGCGACCTTGTCATACCTAAGGTTTTGAATAGTACTTTGGTAATCCCTGCCCAAGACATCCATATTGTCGATGGTCAGCTTATCCACTGCCCTGCCGAGATACGAAATCGATCCCGCCTTAGAAACCTCCACCCCAGGGAGCTTCTTCAGAGCATCCTGTAGCGTTACATCTCGTTGGCTCACAAATCTCCCTAGGTGATAGACCGTCGTATCGCCATGCTGTACAATGCGGGGGGCCTCCACCACCAAATCCTTAAGCTCTCTATTGGAGGGGGAGAGCTGGTAGGTGTGTAGCTGGCTATCGGTCACTTTTGTCTGAAAAGGTTCATAAGAGAGGTGATTAAAAGTAAGCGTACAAGGTGGCGTAGCTTTGGGAATGCTAAACTTACCTTGGGCATTGGAGGTGGCAAATGCCTTCGTCTTTCCCTCTACAATTACCTTCACCATCACCCCACTAATGGGCTGACCACTCTCGTCATCTACCACCACTCCACTCACCTGAGCTGTTGCAGATGCCCAGACTAAGAGGAGCCACAGACCTACTAGCCACTGTTTCATCGGTTACTCCTTTTCCAAGAAAATAAAACCATTGGGAAATGAACGCATTAATACGATCCCATCATTCGCAAAAACAACCGTCTTACCATTCTCTCCCTTCCTTACAGTCATGCTAGTGATGCCTGCTGATAACCCTTTGCTTTCCTGCTCAGGATAGAAGGCATGATACAGCTCCAAGAAGCCCTCTCTATTGATCTCAAAAGCACTTTCTGGGCGAACGAATGGCGGTACTATTCCCCTTTTGTTGCGAATCTCGGCCAATTCAAAGGTGATCTCTCCCGTGCTATCTTCTGCCGCCAACACCAATCCAGGTAGCCCAGCCAATTTCCATGGACCATAAGGTAGAGGTATCTCCTCTGTGTACCAAGCCGTCCACTGCCTACCAGCAAAGTCCAACTTCGCCTCGTGGCAAAGGTGCCCTGCTATCTCCTTACTTCCTTCGCCCAGCTCCCAAGCCGTTGGAAAAGGCTCGGTATAGTAATAGCGATTGGGTAGGATCGGTTCGTGATGCTCTATCTCTTGTCGCTCTAGATCAAGGTATAACTTTGGTAGGAAGAAGCACTCCGCTGCCGCTTCACGTACCTCTGATTGTTCTATCACGGTAGGATCAATATCGCCCAAAGCCCTGAGAGAATCGGTCTTGTAGGCAGCATAGTCCTCCACTACCGCTCTGGTGTTTCCTACACTCAGCATCACAAACGTTACATCTACTGCCCCTTTGGGATTGGTAGGTTCGTGCTTCAGCAACTGCTTATAAATCACATTGAGCTGTGCCGGCTCCACATTCTGTGCACTAATTTTAGAGGAGACCAGCAAAAGGGCTCCTACAATAAAGATGCTCACTCTTTTCATAATAAAATCGTATCTCACTACAAGTTAAGTAACTACTCGTGGCAAGATACGATTTTTTTTGTAAAAACGATGAGTGCTGTCTCTCTGCGTCAGAGGAGGAATATGATCATCAGCTGTGCAAAGCGGGCGGAAAGCCTTACAGGTGCAAAGGTACAGATCCAGTCAGAACCGATCTATGCAGAGC
>USJF01000019.1 GCA_900554935.1 uncultured Porphyromonas sp. | reverse complement strand
TCTTGGTCTTAGCATCCTCTACCTCTACCTCTTTGGTGTACCAAAATGCTAGTTCGGTGCTGGTTACTCTTATTACGCTTCCTTGCCCTGCTGTGGTGTGAAGGTATAGTCCTGGAAACCACTCATTGAAGGCCTCTTGATTGGCAAAGACGGGGTCACCAGCTTTGGAGCGTGTGAGGAACTCCTTTCCGAGCTTTTCGGAAAGGGGAATGGAAAGCACATAGTTGCCCTTTGCAGATTTATTTTTGAGTTTCTGGGACCCTCTGCCGGCCCAGTAGGAGAGGTGCCCTAGCTCTTCTCCAATGTACTCCTGTATCTCTGAGATGGAGTATTTATTGTGCTTAAGGGGCTTCTTTACTCGGTTTACTGAAACGGTCATGCTGGCGATGGTGTCACCTGCAAAGCCGTCGTAGTAGACGTAAAGCCTTACAGAGTCTATGCGGGTGATGGCTGCTTCGTCTTTGAATCTAAAACCATTGGGGATGTAGAACTGGGTAAGGTACTCTGTCTCAATACCTCCAAAGTCTTCGCTAGACATGAGCCCGAGGTAGCCTAGCGCACTTCCTACATAGATATCATTGTGCCTAGCTTCTGTACCTGCTTGCACAGTGCTGAGTGTAAGTTCAAAGTCTTTACTTATCGGTTCTCCTTTGAGGTATTCGGGAAGTAGGTCTAATCCTGTAGCATGCTGGTCATTTTCGCAACCCACAAGGAGAAGTGCTAGCACTACTCCTACACTTAGCCATCCTTTTATAGTCTTATTCATATATGTATATGCTCTATCTCGATAGTTTATTGCGGTTATTCTTCACTCTCTTCTTCCTCTGTGCCGATAATGCTACTGTAGAAGTCTGCAACGGACTCTATCAATTGGTCGTCACTCTGGAAGTCTAGTACGCTTTTCCCTGAATTTTCGACCGCTGCAATGAGGCCGGTGGAGCTATTGGCTTTGGAGTAGATGATACCATCCACATACTGCAATATGAGCTCTACAAGGGCTTCTCGATTGAGTGCATGCCCATCGAGGAGTGGGTGCTTGATCTGGTCGTATGCCAATACTTCGGTGAGCTGCTCATCAAATGGATACTCTGGGGCTGTATCGTAGGCGGAATAGACTATCTTGGCGCGAGAGAGGGCTGGATCGTCTTTGAGGAGTGTGCGGAGGTAAAGGGGAGCTAGTCCGGTGAACCAACCATGGCAGTGGATGATGTCGGGGACCCATCTTAGTTTCTTGACGGTCTCGAAGACGCCGCGGATAAAGAATACTGCACGCTCTACATTGTCTTGGTAGTAGATGCCTTTGTCGTCGGTAAAGACGCCTTTTCTCCCGAAGAAGTCTTCGTTGTCAATAAAGTAGACCTGCATGCGCTGTGGCATGAGACTCGCCACTTTTACTACCAATTGATGTACCTTGTCATTGACTGTGAGATTGACACCCGAAAGCCGGATTACCTCGTGAAGCTGGTGGCGACGCTCATTGATTACTCCATAATTGGGCATAAATGTGCGTATATCATTGCCTCGACCCATAATGCCCAAGGGAATAAGTTTTGAATCCTTGCCTACCTCGCTATCCTCAAGGTAGGGGTAGATCTCTTGTGCTAGGTATAACACTTTCTTTTTCGCCTGTCGCCGTCTCCTTATCATCCTATTTTATCTCCTTTGTTTTAATATGTATATCTGCCAATTCCCGCACTAAATAGTTTGGCAAAAAGCCCATTCAATAGGCTGTTTTTCCCCATTAAACACCCCAAAGTTACTCATTTTTCACCACATAGGCAAAAGTGCCCTTTTCTCCTAAATTCCGCAGGCGAGATAAAGACGCATAGGAAGTAATAGAGATAATGTTGGTTAATGTAGATGAACTTTGGCTGATTTAGGACTCTGTCCGAAGAGAAGGTGTAATCGGCTATAAATCATTGGATTATAAAGCCAAAAATCGAGTTTGTAACTGAGCAATCGCTGAGTTCGAAACTCCGTGTTGGCTGAGTTACAAACTCCGTGTTGGCTGAGTTACAAACTCAATGAACGCTTGGTTACAAACTCGCCTATACTTTGGTCGCTAACTCAATAACCGCTTATTTTGTCACTTCCGCTCTTCGCCTTGAAGGAGTCTTGCGAAATTGAGCTTTCCTTGAGCTATTTGCCCGAAGGGAGAGGTGAGATATTGTATAAATGGGATGTCCTTCTTTATTGATTTGCGGGTTATTCATATGCCTTGTTATGGTCAAGTCTTTAGTATCGTTGCAATGACACTTCAATGCTAAGGCGTTGAACCATTGACTTGGACAATAACCCTCTCGTAAGGGCGGTGCTAATGATTGCTTTCGTGATATATTATCTCCTTGAGGGTAAGGGGAGTAGCCTCAGTGGATGATTAATGGGCAATAAGTAGGGGTGGTGTGTCACGCATGGCACGCCACCCCTAAGGAAGTTTTAGTTATGTGGGTAAGGGCTTAGTCCTCGAAGTTCTTTAGAGGTTTGATATCTAGGCGTACTGGCTTGATCAGATTCTCTGGCGCCAGTATTTGGTCTAGTTGCTCTTTGGAAAGGATGCCCTTCTCGAGTACAATCTCTACGATGCCTTTGCCTGTGGTGATGGCTTCTTTGGCAATCTTGGTAGAGTTTTTGTAACCGATGTATGGGTTGAGTGCTGTAACTACGCCGATGCTATTGTGTACTTGCTCTTCGGTAACCCTGCTATTGGCGGTGATGCCATCAACGCAGAGGGTACGAAGTGTATCGCAGGCTTCCACAAATAGTCGGGCGCTCTCGAAGCAGCACTGTGCCATAATTGGCTCCATGGCATTGAGCTCCATCTGTGAAGCTTCGCCTGCCATTGTGACGCATACATCATTGCCGATGATCTTCATGGCTACTTGGGTAACCACCTCTGGGATCACTGGATTGACTTTTCCTGGCATGATACTGGAGCCTGGTTGGCGGGCAGGAAGGTTGATCTCGCTAAGTCCTGCCCTTGGACCGCTGGATAGGATGCGAAGGTCGTTGGAGATCTTGCTGAGCTTTACAGCAATTCGTTTGATCGCAGCGGAGAAGCCTATCATATGCGATGTATCGGAGGTGGCGGCTACCATGTCTTTGGCCATGGTGACGTTCCAGCCAGTGATTTCGCTTAGAGCTTTGGCACAAGCTTCGCGGTAGCCTGGCACTGAGCAAATGCCTGTACCGATGGCTGTGGAGCCCATGTTATTGACCAAGAGTTGGTCGCAAGCATGCTTGAGGTTTGGTAGCTCCTCCTCAAGGATGGATGCAAATGCGTTGAAGGTCTGTCCCAAGGTCATTGGCACAGCATCTTGAAGCTGTGTACGTCCCATCTTAATGATGTCCTTAAACTCCTCGCCTTTTGCTCTGAAGCTTTTGATTAGCTTCTCTATGTGAGGAATCATCTCTACATAGGTCTTATAAAGGCCTAGGTGGATGGCTGTAGGGTATGCATCATTTGTGGACTGTGAGTGGTTGGTATGATCGTTGGGGCTGAGATGCTTGTAGTCGCCTCTCTCATAGCCCATAATCTCTAAGGCGCGGTTGGTGATTACCTCATTGGCATTCATATTGGTAGATGTACCTGCACCGCCTTGAAACATATCTACCACGAAGTGCTCGTGGTGCTTACCAGCAAGGATTTCATCACAAGCTTGTTCGATTGCTTTGGCTTGCTCGTCGGTGAGCAATCCTAGCTGATGATTGGCCATGGCAGCCCCTTTCTTTGTAAGTGCTAATCCCTCCACGAAGTGTGGGTAATCATTGAGCTTGAAGGGAGAAAACTTGAAGTTGTCGATAGCTCGTGCAGTCTGAACTCCATACAGGTGGCTATTATCTAGCTCTACCTCCCCTAATAGGTCGCTCTCTACTCTCTTTTTAGATGACATAATAATATTGAGAAATAGTAATAAATATAGAAAGTGAGCACAAACTCCACGGTGTGGAAGTATGTGTCACTTTCTTTTCGTTTGGTATTTAGATATTATAAAATCCAATTACTTGTAGCATGGTGGATGCTTATTCCTCCTCAAGTGAGTGGATAACTAGTCCTGAGCGCAATTTTGGCTCGAACCAAGTGGTCTTTGGTGGCATGATATTGCCTGTATCAGCGATATTGATGAGCTGATCCATTGTCACAGGGTAGAGCGCAAGGGCAGCGATCATCTCTCCACTATCTACACGGCGCTTCAACTCCTCTAGACCACGAATACCACCTACGAAGTCTACTCTATTGCTTGTACGTAGATCTTGAATATCGAGTAGGTCGCGGAGGATGTAATCACTTGAGATGGTTACGTCTAGGACACCAATTGGATCATTGTCATCGTAAGTGCCCTTTTTCGCGGTGAGTGAATACCAGTGCCCACCAAGATAAAGTGCGAAGTTGTGTAGTTGGTTGGGGTGGTAAATAGCTGTGCCCTTGTCCTCTACAACAAACTTTTCCTCTAGCTTCTTGAGGAATTGATCGGGAGTCATCCCATTTAGATCCTTTATTACTCGGTTGTAGTCTATGATATGTAGGTGACTAGCTGGGAAGCAGACAGCCATAAAGTAGTTGTACTCTTCTTTGCCAGTATGGTTGGGGTTTTGTTTACGCTTTTCGTCTCCTACCAATGCAGCAGCGGCAGATCTGTGGTGCCCATCAGCGATGTACATATATGGGATCTCATTGAACGCCTTGGTAATCGTCTCGATATCCTTATCGTCACTGATGACCCAGAATGTGTGTCCAAATCCATCTATATCTGCGACGAAGTCGTACTCCGGAGTGGTCTTTTTGTATTTGTCTATGATGCCTTGAAGTGTAGCATTGTCTTCAAAGGCAAAGAATACAGGCTCCACATTTGCGTTATTAACGCGCACATGCCTCATACGATCCTCCTCTTTATCCTTGCGAGTAAGCTCGTGCTTCTTGATCCTACCTTGCATATAGTCATCTACGTATGCACCCAGTACAATACCATACTGAGTCCTACCATCCATTGTCTGAGCGTAGATGTAGTAGCATGGTTTTTCGTCTTTTACGAGCCACCCTTTCTCTTGGAATAGTGCAAATTGCTTTGCTGCCATCTCGTACACATCCTCATCATGCTCATCCTTTCCAACTGGGAAGTTGATCTCAGGGCGGATGATATGGTATAGTGACATCTCATTGCCCTCTGCCTCTTTGCGAGCTTCGTCGGAGTTTAGTACGTCGTATGGACGAGAATTAACCTTTTCTACTAAGTTTTTTGGAGGACGAATACCTCTAAATGGTTTTACAATCATATCTTTCTTGTGTTATTGAGGAGTGAAGAGTAGGTAGAGGAGGCTTGGTATTCAAGTCCTTTGCTCCATCTACCTACTTTACTTACTACTATAATTTACTTATTTACTCTGTACTTCTCGTTGCCAGTAAGAAGGTAGCTGGCGATTTGAGATGCAGCAGCCATACCAGCGTTGATATTGGCCTCTGCTGTTTGAGCACCCATCTTCTTGTCGGTTGCAAAGTATTGTTTGCCAAACTTCTCTACGATCTCAGCCTCTGCATCGGGCTTTACATCGGTGAGGTAGCTGAGGTCTGGGCGCTCAGCTAGCACCCTCATAAGGTCTGCCTCATTGATAAGATCTTTACGAGCGATATTAACGAGGATCGCGCCCTTTGGCATAGCACTCAATAGTTCGTAATTGATCATGCCCTTGGTATTGGCAGCTGAAGGCATGGCAAGTACCATGATATCGCAAACTTCAAACATCGCTTTGCGATTTACAAAGAACTCATATCCATCCTTAAAGAAATAATCTGCTGGGGTAGAGCGGCTATAAGCATATACATGCATACCAAAGCCCTTGGCGATACGGGCTGTATTCTCTCCAATATTACCATAGCTCATCACACCTAGACGCTTGCCCATCAACTCGCTTCCGGATGCTCCAGTGAAGTGCTTGCGTACGTGGTAAAGAAGCATGCCAAATACGAGTTCTGCTACCGCATTGGCGTTTTGCCCTGGGGTGTTCATTACCACTACATTGTGCTTGGTGGCGGCGTCACAATCTACATTGTCGTAGCCTGCTCCTGCACGTACTACGATCTTAAGGTTTTTAGCGGCTTCGATAACCTCGGCATCAACCTTGTCGCTACGTACAATGATAGCGTCTACGTCTTTTACGGCGTCTAATAGTTGGCTTTTCTCAGTGTACTTCTCAAGTAGAACTAGCTCAAGCCCATTATTCTCAATGATCCCTCTTATCTTCTCTACAGCTACAGGTGCAAATGGTTTTTCAGTAGCGATTAATACTTTTGCCATAATTATTTATTTGTTGTTATTTGGTATTTTGATTTAAACCGCGTCCACGGAGCAGTGATAAAACTCACTGCTCCATAGATGCGGTAGTAATGATTGATTGTGATCAGATCTTCTTCTCAAACTCTTTCATCACATCTATCAGAGCCTTCACGCTCTCAATAGGAAGTGCATTGTATGTAGAAGCACGGAAACCACCAACTGAGCGGTGACCCTTGATACCCATCATGCCACGAGCTGTAGCGAGGTCTAGGAAGTCCTTCTCAAGCTCCTTGTACTCATCCTTCATTACGAAGCAGATATTCATCAACGAACGATCTTGCTCGCGGGCGGTACCACGGAAAATCTTAGAGCTATCAATAGCATCATAAAGAAGGGCTGCCTTCTCCTCATTTCTCTTTTGCATTGCAGGGATGCCACCTAGGCTCTTGTACCACTTAAGGGTTTGAAGGGCAACGTAGATTGGGAATACTGGAGGAGTATTGAACATACTACCCTTATCAATGTGAGTCTGGTAGTTGAGCATTGTAGGAAGGTCGCGATCTACCTTGCCAAGTGCATCCTTCTTCACTACAGCGAAGGTAACACCTGCAGGAGCAAGGTTCTTCTGTGCACCACCATAGATAAGATCGTACTTAGATACATCTATTGGACGGCTAAAGATATCAGAAGACATATCGCAGATTAGAGGTACACTAGTTACAGGATCCTTCTTAATCTCAGTACCATAGATGGTGTTATTGGATGTGTAGTGGAAATAGTCTACATCGGTTGGAATAGTGTACTCAGGAATGTGAGTATAGTTATCATCCTTAGAGCTGGCTACTACTACTACCTCACCTATACGCTTAGCCTCCTTAATGGCCTTGCTTGCCCATGTACCTGTATCTAGATAGGCGGCCTTCTTATTGAGGAAGTTGAGTGCACTCATGTAAAATTGTAGGCTTGCACCACCTCCAACGAAAACAACCTCGTGTGTCTCAGGAACCTCCAGAAGCTCCTTGAAGAGAGCTATAGTCTCGTCCATTACAGCGACGAACTCTTTGCCTCTGTGAGATACTTCTAGAATTGAGAGGCCAGTACCTGCAAAGTTTTCAACAGCCTTGCCAGCCTCCTTGATTACCCCCTCATTTAGGATTGAGGGTCCAGCATAAAAATTGTGCTTTTTCATTGTCACAGTGTTTGTTAAAGTGTGAATAAACGATAATGATTTTATATTCGATGATAAAGGTACTCAATACATTTCAAATAACCTTGGGAATACGCCAAACCTTGCAAAATAACATCTTTTTGAGTCATTTCTGCCTATTTTTCTTGTGACCTCGATGCCGAAGATGCCTTTAGCCCGACGAGAGGAAGTGCCAAAATAAGCAGTTATAAAGTTCGAAACCAAAGTATAGGCGAGTTTGTAACCAAGTAATCATTGAGTTTGTAACTCAGCCATCGTGGAGTTTCGAACTTACCGATTGCTCAGTTACAAACTCAATTTCCAGCATTATAACCTTATGATTTATAACCGATTGTACCTTCCTATAAGCCTTTATCTCGCTTGCGGAATTTAGGTGTGATGGAGATTTGAAAGATTAGTTAAAGTTGTAGCAACTCCTTGGGAAAGTCGAGGGTGAGTTGCTTGTTTGGGTCATCAAGACTTATTAGCCATTCACTAGTGAGGGGTATAGGTACCTGTTTGTGATTTGTTTCGAGCTCCACCAGTAGCAAGATATTGGCAGTGGTATTGTCAATCGCCACTATCTCTCCGATTATCTCCCTATCCTTATGTAGCAGAGTATAGCCAATGATCTGAGAGCCATCTGATTCGTCCTCCTCTGGTAGCTCTTTCTTGAGTATCAGAAGGTCGCAACCTACAAACGGTTCTGCATCGCATAGATTGTGAAGCTCCTGTAGCTTAAGTATCAATTGCTCAATGCTTCCCCGGACTTGCTCCACGCGGTATGGGATAGGTATCTCATCAATTACTGGAAAAAGGAATTCAGGTAGTATCTCTTCATAGCTTGGTGAAGCAAGGGTAACTAATAGCTCCCCTTGATATCCGTGTGTTCTACGCACCTTCCCATAGAGCGTTAGATCACTAGCTTTTAGCGTAGGGTAGGGATTGGACATCTCCTTATTTACTAAATACGGGAAATAACTGCTCCTAATTGATTGAGTCGCTTATCAATGAATTGATAGCCCCTATCAATTTGATCAATGTTATTGATTCGACTGGTCCCTTCTGCCGACATCGCTGCAATAAGTAGTGCTATTCCTGCACGAATATCTGGCGATACCATAGTACCACCTCTCAGCTTAAACTTACGGTCAAGACCTATTACGGTAGCTCTGTGAGGGTCACATAGGATGATTTGAGCTCCCATATCAATCAATTTGTCCACAAAGAATAATCGGCTCTCAAACATCTTCTGATGAATCAGCACGCTACCTCTGGCCTGTGTGGCGGTGACAAGTAGTACACTCAAGAGATCTGGTGTAAGTCCGGGCCAAGGAGCATCCGCAATGGTCATGATCGAACCGTCCATAAAGCTCTCTATCTCATAATGGTCGTGGGCTGGTACATATAGATCATTATCTCGCTCCTCAATGGTAATTCCGAGACGTCTAAAGGCGTTGGGGATAATGCCGAGTTCGTGTACATCAGCATCCTTTATGGTAATCTCAGATGCGGTCATAGCAGCCATTCCTATGAAGCTACCCACCTCGATCATATCGGGCAGAAGTCGGTGCTGTGCGCCCCCAAGGCTCTCCACTCCCGTAATGGTCAGAAGGTTACTCCCTATGCCCTCAATCTTTGCGCCCATTCGTACAAGCATTTTGCACAATTGCTGGATATATGGCTCACAAGCAGCATGGTATATAGTAGTAGTCCCCTCTGTGAGGACAGCTGCCATAATGATATTGGCGGTACCTGTCACAGATGCCTCTTCCAGTAGCATGTAGGTGCCTCGCATCGGCTCTTCTGCCTCTATCGTAAAAAGTTCTCTTTGGGAGTCATACTTCATTTTTGCTCCGAGGTCTATAAAACCTTGGAAGTGCGTATCCAATCTACGTCTTCCGATCTTGTCGCCACCAGGCTTACCTATAAGGGCTTTCTTGAATCTAGCCAAAAGTGGCCCGATGAGTAGCACACTACCACGTAGTCTGCCACTCGCTTCAAGAAATGCCTTGGAGTAGGCAAAGTCTAGGTTGACTTTGTCTGCTTTAAAGGTATAAGTGTCTGCCGTAAGCTTTGTTACCTGTACTCCCATATCCATGAGAAGCTGTATCAGATTATTGACATCCAAAATATCAGGGATATTGCTAATCTGCACCTCCTCTTTAGTGAGGAGAACAGCTGAAATGACCTGTAGGGCTTCATTCTTAGCACCTTGTGGATAGATGTTTCCACGAAGCTGGTGCCCTCCTTCTACGACAAACGAACTCATAGTACTTTAGTATTTATAATGGTATGACGTCATCTACTTCCTCTTCCTACGATTGTTTTTATTCCTTTTCATCGTATAGGTTCGGTTATTCTTTTGAGGGGTCTGAGGAGTGGCCAACTCCTTAGCATCAGGCAGCTGGCAATTGAGCTCATCCAGATATATTTTCCCCTCTGATAGCTCATACAGATCCGAAAAAATCTTTGCATTGGCTACGCTGTCTTTATTCCACTGCATGTAGCTACGCTTCATCTGCAAGGCGGTCTCCTTGGCCAGTGCCTCCCTCTCCTCTCCCTCAGGAAGTGCTAGTACCGCTTGTATCATCCGCTCAATGATTCTGCCGTAGTGACGATAGAGTGGCTTTTGTTGGTGATCATTATCCAAGGCACACTTTATCTGAGACTCATACTCCTCCCGTGAGGTGACTTCAAAAGGATAGTCAATATCCAATTCGAAACCCGACATGATGAATAAGTGGTCCCATAGCACTTGCATATGATCTTCACGCTCCTTATCTCGTGTGGAGACCATATCCATCGTGGAGATGATAGACTCTGCACAGCGTTGTCTCTCTGCTTTATCCTCAATGGTCAAGCAGTAGTCCACCATATTTTGGATATGCCTACCATATTCAGGTAGGATCAGAGGTTTGGAAAGTGTATTGTAGCTTTTATTCATAGAAGTTATAGTTCGTTTACACGCCCTTGAATAACCTTCGACGCTTCTTCGTAACCTGGCTTATTTAGTAGTGCAAACATATTCTTTTTATACGCCTCTACCCCAGGCTGGTCAAATGGATTAACCTGATTGAGGTACCCACTGATCGCTACCAGCTTCTCAAAGTAATAAAAGAGCTGCCCGATATTAAAGGCATCAAGCCTTGGAAGCGTGATATTAACGAGTGGTACATCTCCATCTAAGTGCGCTAGCATCGTTCCTTTCTCAGCCTGCTTATTGACAAAGCTAATTCGTTTGCCAGCAATAAAGTTCAAGCCATCAAGGTTCTCCTTGTCACTTGGAATCTCCACGCAGTGCTCGCTCTCATCTATCGTCACAAAAGTCTCGAAGATAATGCGCTCCCCATCTTGGATCCACTGTCCCATTGAGTGCAGGTCAGTGGTAAAGTCGACTGCCGCTGGAAAAATACCCTTGTGGTCTTTTCCTTCACTCTCACCAAATAGTTGTTTCCACCACTCATTAATAAAATGCATCTTTGGGTGAAAATTAACTAGTAGCTCTATTTTTTTGCCACTTTGGTACAAGGCAATTCGGGTGGCTGCATGCTGCTCTACGATAGATGCTTCATCGCTGTTAATATCAAGCCTATTGGCCATCTCTTTCGCCCCTTTTACCAGAGCTTTGATGTCCAGCCCTGCTGTAGCTATAGGTAGCAACCCTACAGGGGTGAGTACACTAAAGCGTCCGCCTACATTATCAGGGATGATATAGCTTTTATACCCCTTTTTATCGGCAAGTGTGCGCAATGCTCCTCTTGACTTGTCTGTAATCGCTACGATATGTTGGCGTGCAAACTCCTCTCCCTCCTGCTCTTCCAGTAGTTGCTTTAGAAGGCGGAATGCAATAGCAGGCTCAGTGGTAGTGCCACTCTTCGAGATATTAATAAGTCCGAACTTATGCCCCTTTACTAGTGCTAATAGCTCAGACATATAATCCTCAGAGATGTGATGCCCTGCGAATAGTAGGTGGGCGCCTGTTGCTGGTTTCAAGTGGGCAAAAGAGTCTGAGAGTGCCTCTACTACAGCCTTAATACCAAGATAAGATCCGCCGATACCTATTGATATAACATACTCGCAGTCTTTGCGTAGTCTATTGGCAGTCTCCTGAATATCAGCTATCATCTCATCAGAGATTTCAGATGGAAGTTCTCTCCAACCTAGGAAGTCATTTCCTTTTCCTTCCCCGGAGTGTAAGAGTTGGTGACATTCCTTCGCTTTTGGCAAGAGTGCTTCATAGAGATCCTTTGCTTTACCATCTCTAAGAGCATTTTTTATGTTTACTATCATCTTATATTTGTTTACTTAAGTGTTAAGCTCAGCTTTTCAAAGGTTTCCCGTGCATTGTCCTTCTTGTAAAGAAGGTTGTACACTGCTTGCGCTATTGGAAGTTTAATGTCGTGTTTCTTGGAAAGAACGTGGATGCACTTTGCACCGTAATAACCCTCAGGAGTCAATTCCATCTCATCTTGAGCCTGCATCACAGAGTACCCTTTACCGATTAGTGTCCCAAGAGTGCGATTACGACTGTAGCGAGAGTATCCAGTTACTAGGAGGTCTCCAAGATATACCGAGTCATAGATATTGCGCTCCATCTTAGTCACCTCCGAGAGGAAGTAATCCATCTCCTTCGTCGCATTTGAGAGGAGGACTGCCTGAAAGTTATCCCCCATCCGGAGACTTTGACATACTCCAGCGGCAATTGCATAGATATTCTTTAATACACTACCCAGCTCTATGCCTCGCACATCCCTGCTCACGTTGCAGAAAGTATAGTCCGAATAAAATATGTCACTCATCTGTCTAGCTTTCTCACCATTACTACAGGCAAGAGTAAGGTAGCTCAGTCGCCCCAGTGCCACTTCCTCAGCGTGTGTTGGTCCGCTGATCACTGCGATTTGATCCTCAGGGATCTGCAGTTGCTCGCTCAGATAGTCCGATATCACCACATAGTTGTCGGGAATAATACCCTTCACTGCATTGATAATCGTCTTTTTCTGTAGCGTACCAGGCTTAGCTTTGTCCAGAGTTCCTTTGATATATGGAGAGGGAGTCACTAGGATGAGCGTATCAGAATTTGCTACAATTTTAGGAATATCCGTAAAGAAGTCTATCCTATCGGTATCAAAAATCTGGCTGGTAAGGTAGGTTGGGTTATGCTGCGAGTGTTTAAACTGTCGCACAGTCTCTCCGAAGCGGAAATACCAGTTGATGCGCTCCTCATGCTCCAATACAATCTTGGCGAGAGCAGTACCCCAGCTACCACTGCCGATGATCCCTATTTTACCTGGTTGCCAGTTATTCATCATCTTTTTCTGTCGATTCGCTCTTGGCCTTCACTTCGGGCTTCATTTGGGGGAATAATAGCACCTCTTGGATGCTCTCTTGTCCAGTCAGGAGCATCACGAAGCGGTCCATTCCAATACCCATACCACTTGTTGGGGGCATACCATATTCGAGTGCTCTTACGAAATCCTGATCGATAAGCATCGCCTCATCGTCGCCCTTCTCTGAAAGCTCCATTTGGTGGTGGAAACGCTCCAATTGGTCGATAGGATCATTTAGCTCTGAGTAAGCATTGAGGAGCTCCTTGCCATTCACCATTAATTCGAAGCGCTCCGTAAGCCCTGGCTCTGTGCGGTGCATCTTGGTTAGTGGCGACATCTCCACAGGGTAATCAGTGATATAGGTAGGTTGGATATAATGCCCTTCACACTTCTCGCCAAATAGTTCGTCGATCAGCTTCCCCTTGCCCATGGTATTATCCACTGCTATTCCTTGCTCCTTGCAGGCGGCGCGAAGCTCTTCCTCACTCTTGCCCTTAATATCAAAGCCAGTGTACTTTAGGATGGCATCCCTCATTGTTACACGAGGGTAGGGTGCCTTAAAGTCAATCTCCCGATCTCCCACCTTAGTCTTAGTCGTTCCATTCACTTGGATGGCGATGTACTCCAGCATCTGCTCAGTCATCTCCATCATCCAATTGTAGTCAGTGTAGGGGACATAGACCTCCATGGCAGTAAACTCTGGATTGTGCGTACGGTCCATTCCTTCGTTACGGAAGTTTTTGCTAAACTCGTACACACCATTAAATCCGCCAACTATCAGGCGCTTCAGATAAAGCTCATTGGCGATACGGAGATAGAGTGGAATATCTAGGGCATTGTGGTGAGTGATAAAGGGGCGAGCGGCGGCGCCACCAGGGATGCTTTGGAGGATAGGAGTCTCCACCTCCAGATATCCACGGGCGTCCAAAAACTCACGCATCGCTTTGAAGGTCTTGCTCCTCTTTATGAATACCTCCTTTACTTGAGGATTAACCACCAAGTCTACATACCTCATACGGTATCTCTGCTCAGGGTCGCCAAAGGCATCGTAAGTAACCCCATCCTTTACCTTCACTACAGGAAGTGGGCGAAGGCTCTTCGAAAGGAGCTTAAGTTCTTGTACATGAATCGAAATCTCCCCCATCTGGGTGCGGAATACATATCCCTTAATCCCGATAAAGTCGCCGATATCCAGGAGTTTCTTAAAGACTACATTGTAAAGCTCCTTCTCCTCCCCAGGTGCGATATCATCTCTTGTTACGTAGAGCTGGATACGCCCAGTGGAGTCTTGTAGCTCACAGAATGAAGCTTTGCCCATGATACGGCGCATCATTATGCGCCCCGCCATAGTCACCTCTCTACGAGGCGCTTCATCATCAAAGGATGCCAATACCTCATCGGCATGTGCGGTCACCTTAAATTCTTCTGCAGGATAGGGGTTGATCCCCATCTCTCTCAGCTTCTCTAGACTCTGGCGTCTTAGTAGCTCCTGCTCACTTAGCTCTCTAGTAATCATCTATGTATAGATTATTTATATGTTCTATCAAATCAACGCTATAGGCTGATCCAATGTTCTTCCTACAATATGCACAAATTTACCCAAAATTATTGACTAGTGTTAATGGTTTACGTATTTTAGTTGGAGCTTGTGCATTAGAAAGGTTTTGCGAAGTGTTTTTTATCGGGGTGTCTTTGCACAAGGACTTCTGCTGACGTCCA
>USJF01000018.1 GCA_900554935.1 uncultured Porphyromonas sp. | reverse complement strand
GGCAGGCTGAAATAATACAGCTTACTACCCAACTACCGCTGCCCTACAGAGCTCGCTAACAATTCGCAATAGTAGCTCTAGCCAATACACCCTTGAAGTTATGGCTTATGCTTCGCTGGTAGTCCCATTCGTACTAGCTTACATCTTCTATGCTTGGCGTAAGCTAGACTTCCATAAGTTTGATGAGGAGGAGATGAAGAAGGGTAACCACTATTAATATCTCACTCGTTCCGATAGCTTAAAGGGGCTCAGCCGTATGGTTGAGCCCCTTCCTTTTTATGTAGCTGTCTGAAAAAGGGTGTCCAGGACTTTGCTCCCAATAAAGACAGCTTCTGTTTCTCGTATCAAACGTTTTTGTTTCTCGTATCAAACGTTTCTGTTTCTCGTATCAAACATTTTTGTTTCTCATATCAGACATTTCCTTTACAAACAGCTATCAATTGACGCCACAAATCATAGGCTGAAGCAGACAAATGGTTAATATATTGCAAATGCACGAAGAATTACCCTTTTGGGTATTGCATAGAAAAGCAAACAATAAGAACTTTGCCCGCATAAACAAGTAATCAAAATAGTATTCAAATGAAACGCTACGAACGAAATCGAATCTACATATCCGATGAAGAGCAAATGAGAATCAAAGATTTTCGAGTCTTACTTGCTGGTGCAGGGATAGGAAGTAATATCGCAGAAACGCTATTGCGTATAGGATTTGAAACTATCACATTGGTCGATGGAGATGTGGTAGAGGAAAGCAATCTCAATAGGCAGAACTATACCGAGGAAGATGTGAAAAAGCCCAAAGTAGAGGCATTGAAAAAACGACTACTTAGCATCAATCCTAATGCACAAATTTCGACGATAAACACATTTATCAATCATGAAAACGTGAGGGATATCATTGTGGGACACGATGTAGCAATCAACACTCTTGATTTCAAAAGTGACATTCCGTTTGTCTTTGACCATTTGTGTGCGGAGCACGGCATTTATGTATTACATCCTTATAATATTGGATTTGCAGGTATTGTTATGGTTGTTTCTCCAGATGGAGCAAACTTAGAGAGCTTGCTCACTGAGGGAGAGAGTTATTTGGGGTATGAGAAAAGAGCCATCCAATATATTACAGATTATTTCAACTATTGGGTTCGTCCTAAAATATGGATCGAAGATATCATACGAGCATATGAGAAAGAAAAAATGCTACTGCCTCCCCCTCAATTATCCATTGCGTCTTCGTTGGTTGGAGGGATATGCACTTCAATTCTTATTCGTATTGTTCGTGGGGAGTTTGTAAAGATATTTCCCAAATTCTACTATTACTCAGAGTACGATGACTTAAATTAATCTACGATGTGTCGCCACAGCAATAGCCTCAGAGATATTTCCCACGCCAAGTTTTTGGAACAAAGTTTTTCGATAGCCCTTGACTGAATCTTCGGATCGGTTGATTTCATTGGCAATATCACCAACAGACAAGCCTTGGTTAGCTAGTCGAACCACCGCTTTCTCGTATTCATTCAGCACGATACTATCAATCTGCTTCCAACGTCCACTCTTTAGAGAAAACTGCCACATCGAATTCGAATTGACCGCCGTCATATAGGCAATTCCAACTTCTTGAGTTGGAGCTAATGAAACCAAACAAAGAGCCAACCAAACATTTCCCATTGAGTCCAATTTGAGTGGTGTTATCTGATGGTTAATCAAGATCTTTTCTCGAGATTCTTTTTGAGTAATTCGGAAGTTATAAGATATTGTATACTGAGAGCGCTCTGAAACAGCAACTCCTTTAAAAAACTCAAAACCCGCTCTATTGACCTGTGTAAGAAATTCAAGATCTTCTTCAGGTACATGATTATAATAAAAGTTGTATCCTTCTTGTTGCACCGTTTCTACATTCTCGCCACAAAGGAATAGAGGGTTATCCGATACATACAGAAAGTTCATCCTATTATAATCGATGATGTAGAGAGATTTGTATGAAACTCGGGCAAATGCCTTCGCAGAGTCAATATAAGGCTGCAAGCCATAGTATTGCTCGTCTCCTATCTGAGGACGAACATCTTGCGGTAACCGTAGACGGTTATTTTCATTAAGAAATACACTCATTGACAGTCAATCTGGAATAAACACAATGCAAATGTACTCATTTAGAAGTAAAACCCTTACCCGAAAGGGTGATAATCGCACCATTTACATCGGACCATTCCAGAATTACCCTTTCGGGTATTGCAGGAAATTCAATATGTATAGAATTTTGCATGTGTAAAGACAAACAGTGCGCACATCAAATAATATAGAGTATGATGCGACTCAAAAAAGTAGGATATGTTCCCTGTTTGCAAGTAATTAAGTTGGAACTTACTATTCGAACTAAGTTAAATTCGGTTGTTTGTTTTGCAAACTACCGAATTTATACTTACCTTTGCGGAAGAAAGGAGGGAAGGATAGAGAAGAGCCATAATCAAAACCACTAAGGTATACACACACATTATGAAACGATTCATCACCAGTTTACTGATACTTTGCTTGGCTACAGGCAACCTATTGGCACAAGAGATCAAGGGAAAGGTATCGGATAAAGAGGGGAAACCACTCCCTTATGCTACGATTAAAGCCATCGCTCTACCCGATTCCACTACCATCGTAGGAGGCGTTACTAAAGAGGATGGCACCTTTGCTCTCTCTATTGGAGACCACAAGCTCCCTATCCTACTCCAAGCAAGTCTGATCGGATACAGCAACGAGCAAGTGCTTTGCAAAGACCTCAAGGAATACACACTCCCCCTCTCCGAGAGCGCCACCATGCTTGAGGAGGTAGCCATCACCGCCAATCGTGTCTCACACCGATTGGTGGCAGGTGGGCTTAGCACCCAGATCGATGGATCGCCCCTCTCCAAACTCACCGATATCTACAGTGTGCTCAGAGGTATCCCACTAGTAGAGGTGGAGAACGACAAGGTGAAAGTAACCGGAAAGGGGACCCCAGTTATCTACATCAACGACCGACTAATGACCGACCCCAATCAATTGAGAGAGCTCAAGCCCTACCTCATCAAGGATATTCAAGTGATCACCAACCCTGGCGCCAAGTACAGCTCATCGGTCGGTGCCGTCATCAAAATATACACCCGCCGCGAACCTGGCTCGGGACTCAGCGGATACCTTGAAGGTAGACTATCAAAGGTCAAGGGGTGTAAAATGGGCTATGGCACCTACTTCTCTTTCAACTACCGCAAGGATAATTGGGACTTCTTTATGAACAGCTGGAATGGCAATTGGAGAGGAATCAGTATCACCGACGATGCCACATTCATTGGCAAAATCGGGCAAGACAAGTGGACAAATACCACAAATATAGATGGAAAGTTTTGGGGGAACAACCACAACTTTACATTCGGCGTCAATTATTCCGACGACCTGCAAAGTGCTGGAGTACAATATCGGTTGAGTGCCAATAACGAATTCTCAACTAGTGAAGGTAAACTCATCAGTTCGCTACAGCAGAATAAATCCTTGTATAGCTTTACAGAAGAATCAAGGCCTTGGATCTATGCTCACCGCCCAAGTCTCTACTATTTGCGTAAGATAGGCAACTGGAAAACGCAGATAGATATAGACTACTACGAAAGTACGAAGTCAGAAAAGACAACTACAACAAAGAGAGGCTACACCGAGGCATACGAATTAAAGGCGTTGAAAGGAAGGAGCGGAGATAAGTACCAATCTGCTGGAGCTAGACTAGATATCGATGGGCCACTCTGGGGCGGCTCACTGAATGTAGGGGGTGGATACTCGTGGGCCAATAATAGTTTCTTCAACTACAGTGACCCAGCTCTCAAACTCCCCGACCTCAATAGCACCCTCAAGGAGCAAACCTATGTGCTTTATGCCGAGTATAGCCATGCCATCGCCCAAAAGTTTATGCTCACAGCAGGCCTACGTATGGAGCATGTACGCAACCGCTACGATAATCAGTCAATAGAGATCAAAGATTATATCAAGACCAACCTATTCCCTACCCTCTCCTTTGGTGGACAATTGTGGGGAGTCAATTCACAGCTATCCTTTAGAAGCCAGATCAATCGGCCTAGCTTCTGGAGACTACAGCCTGGCTACCAATATATATCCGAATATGAATATCAGGTGGGTGACCCCAACCTCAAGCCAGGACTCTCCTATACTACTCAGCTGATGCTTAATAAGAGCTGGGTGACTCTGATGCTCACGCATGAGTATAAGGTCAACTCTCTTACACAAGAGACGCAACCAATGAAGGACCCCTCCGACCCTAATAAGTATCTACCACATAAGACCGTACTGAAGCATATCAATGCTGCACCCTACAGTACATTAGGAGGAGCCTTAGTACTTAGCCCTCGAGTGAAGTGGTGGCAGCCCACCTTCACAGTGGGTGGTATGAAGTTGATTGGATACGATCTCCAGCACTTTGAGGAGACCATCACCAATCGTAAACCCTTCATATACATCAATTGGCAAAATCAATTCACCCTGCCCAAGGAGCTGACCATCACTGCCAATCTAAACTATCTACCTAGCGGTGGAAGTCAAGACAATCTTGAGATAATTGGTGCTCAAACAAATTTCAATATGGAAATCTCAAAGCGATGGCTAAAGGATAACGCACTCACCACAACTTTTGAACTCAATAACCTTGCCTTTACACCTATGAGAGTAAGGTTGGTAACTAAGTACACAGAGTTGACCACCACGCAAAGGGTGATGCCAAGAGTATCATTCACCATTGCTTATCGCTTCAATGCGACGAAGCAAAAGTACCAAGGTAAGGGTGCCCTCGGCTCCGTCATCGACAGAATGTAGCTCCGATAGATAGCTTTTAGCTATTACCTAATAGACTTCATTACGTAGGGCTATAAAATATACACCTCTTACAAGCGAGATATGTTTTCTAATAGCAGTGGCTTGAAAAGCCCGTGATGACGGTCTTTTGGCACTATAGACTATTACACAAAGCAAACCACTTGAAGAACGACCTCTGCCGAAGGCCTGAGTATAAAGATAAGCAAAATGCCCTATGACTACGACTGGGGGAGGGGGCGAATAGCTGACTCGTAATCTATTGAAATACAATTGGCTACAAAAGCATTTGCTGAGTTACAAACTTAATTATTGGCGAGTTACAAACTCAGCCATCGATTAGTTTGTAACTCAGCCTTTCCTTAGTTTGTAACTCAGCCTTTCCTTAGTTTGTAACTCTCTGGTTACTGAGATCAGGTATCACACATTTTGACACCTCAAATAGCTACTGGTAGAGTATAAGTACCTCGGAGAGGTCCCTCTTAAGTAGGATCAGGTCTTAGGCACGTTCCTCCCCAAGTGCCGAAGACCTGTGAATAGGTAGCTACCCACTGCGACATGGGGAGCTACAACAAATCGGACCTCCGCGAGGAGACCCATTTATCATTAACCCCCGAACATCCTAGGTTTCGCATCACTCAACCATTGGGGGACTCTATCTGTTTTAAGAGTATGAAGCTGTATGTAGAGAATAAATTACAACAATGGCTAGGGGAGGATAATCCCTCTCTTCTTTGGCTCGCCTATCTCCTTCCTTTTGGTCTACCCATCGCTAGTGAGTGGGGCAAAGGGATGGTGGCAGGATGGGTGCTCCTATGCATTGGAGTGCTTCTGCTCTTTGTTCGTGGCACGAGGCGTCATCGGCACTCTTGGCGAATAACGCTCTTTCTACCAGTCTTGGCACTGCTATTAAGCACGGTAGGGAGCTTCTTCCTAGCCCCTCAGTGGCACCTCTATTGGAGCCTACTCTCTATGGCACTTTCGGCTGGATGGCTGTGGAGAATTGAGGAGACTTTGGCACGGGAGAACCCTCTCAGCATTGAGGAGTGGCTCTTTAGTGCCCGGCTATTTGGCATCGGGAGCCTTGGGTATATGCTCATTTGCCTTTTGGGTCTTCATAGATTTGGTTGGTCGGAGTGGGCACCTATACTTCTTATTATTATAGGAGCGGTGCTTCATCAAGTGCGAGTTCACAGGGCATCAGCTTGCTGGAAACAATCCTTTTGCTGCCCCATCGGCACTCCATTGGTGCGGATGGCTATTGTACGAGGGAGTGAAGTGTGGCTAACGAAAAGTCCTTATACCGGCTGCTTTGTAGAGGATAAGCATGCGCCTTGCCATGCAGCGATCTATAGAGACCAACCGCTGACCACTTGTGTTAATCCTGAGGAGACACCTGAGGAGGCGATCCGCAGGGCATACAACTCTATCGGATTAAAGCTGAAGGAGTCGCCCCGGTTTCTGCTCAAATACGGCTACCACCCTACGCCGGAAAATGAGCGGGTAGTTTATCTATTTGTGCTCAACCTTAGGGGGTATAACTATGAGACAACGCTCAATATGAGAGGACACTTTTATAGCCCTGAGAAGATAGATAACCTCATTGCCAAAGGATACTTTCAGCCCCAATTTGTGGAGGAGTACAAATATCTCAAGAATACGCTCCTCCGAGCGAACGCTGTCCTCGACTCAAATATGGTTACTGAATAAGGCGGTAGCGACTTCGCACCTCCTTGATAGAGATACGCTCCTCAAAGTGCCACCACTCTTTGCGAATATTGCGTAGTCCTACCGCATTCATCTGCTTAGTGAGGTAGCGACGGTGGTCGTAGGCCTCTTTAGAGATCAACCCCTTCCGCAGCAACTCCTCCTCTTTATCGGTATGGCTACGGATGCCAAAATGGTCTACAGGGCTCCCCATATCCACTTGCTCTCTCGTCTGGGTATTGATGATAGTAAGGTCCACGGCCGCACCATAGTTGTGCCTGCCTCCGCCATTGGCTGGCGATGCGACATATCCTTGGTATTTGGTTCCTCGCACGGTATCGTACATCTTTTTCTGAACACTCAAGGGGCGAGCTGCATCGCAGATTAATAGGGAGTACTCCTCGCCCCAATCTTTCTTGAGACGAGCTTGCACCTGCTTTAGCTTTTCAGCTATATGGGGAAGGAGGTAAGCGGTTGTCCACTCGCCATACATATCTACGCCTACAAAGTTATTGGTGGAGGCGTACATCAGCTCTACCTGAATAGAGGGGTCTACTTGCTGGATATCTACCAGCCCGACGATGCTATCCTCCGCGGAGGAGGGGGTAAAAGAAAAGAGGCATTGAAGTACTATTAAATACTTCAACACCTCTTTAAGTATATTGATTCGTGACATTGCTTAGCTATTCATGGAGGCTAAGAACTCGATATTATCTACCGTATTCTCCATACGTGACTTGATGAGCTCCATGGCTTCGAGAGAGGTCATATCATTGATATGACGGCGAAGCACCCACATACGATTGAGGGTTTCTTGATCCTGAAGTAGGTCGTCACGACGAGTGCTAGAGCTCTGCAGATCCACTGCTGGGAAGATACGCTTATTGGAGAGCTTACGATCGAGCTGTAGCTCCATATTACCTGTTCCCTTGAACTCCTCAAAGATCACATCGTCCATCTTGGAGCCAGTCTCAGTGAGTGCGGTAGCAAGAATAGTGAGACTTCCGCCTCCCTCGATATTACGAGCTGCACCAAAGAAACGCTTAGGCTTCTGTAACGCATTGGCATCCACACCACCCGATAGTACCTTACCAGAAGCTGGTTGCACAGTATTATAGGCACGAGCAAGACGGGTAATGGAGTCGAGCAAGATGACTACATCGTGACCGCACTCTACCAATCGCTTGGCCTTCTGTAGGACAATATCGGCAATCTTCACATGCTGCTCTACTGGCTCATCAAAGGTCGAAGCAATCACCTCGGCATCTACGTTGCGTGCCATATCTGTCACCTCCTCAGGTCGCTCATCAATCAATAGAACGATCATATAGACCTCAGGGTGGTTATGGGCAATCGCATTGGCAATGTCCTTTAGGAGCATTGTCTTACCAGTCTTTGGCTGTGCTACGATCAATCCTCGCTGCCCCTTACCAATAGGAGAGAAGAGATCCACTATCCTCACGCCAACCTTATCATAAACCTTAGAGGCTGTAGGTGCTTCCAACTTAAATTTCTCAGTAGGGAAGAGAGGGGTTAGATGGTCAAAAGGTACTCGGTCACGCACCTGCTTAGGGTCACAACCATTGAGACGTACCAAGCTCTTCATTGGGAAATACTTATCCTTATCCCTCGGTGGAGTAATAATGGCCTCAATCACATCGCCCGTCTTCAGACCATACGACTTTATTTGCGACTGAGATACATAGACATCATCCGGGGAGGATAGATAGTTGTAGTCACTGGAGCGAATAAAACCGTATCCATCGGGCAATACCTCTAGCACACCTGTGCTATGTAGGGTATCCTTGAAGTCGTACATCGGCTTCGCTGGTTGTGGATCAGGCTGTTGCTGCTGTGGCTGTCGATTCTGATTATTATTTTGCGAAGGATTATTTTGTGGCTTCCTTTGCTGTTGCTGATTTTGCTCCGGCTGAGTAACCTTAGGTTGCTGGGCTGTTTGTTTTGAGTGGTTAGCCTCCTCATCCTTACTAATGGGAGCACTCTTCTTCTCCTCCTTTTTAGGTTGATTTGGGGCAATCATTCCCATCATATCAGTAAGCACTGAGTTGCTGGCATTCTTATTGACAAATACCTGAGGCTCATGCTTAGCAACGGACTTAGCCTCCTCCTTGGGGGCATTGTCGGTCGACTTATTATCGATTGATTCCTCAGCCTTCATAGCGCTCTCTTGCTCCGCCTTAGATGGTCTACCACGACGTCGCGCTGGCTTGCTATCCTTGGCCTCTTCCTTGGGTTCCGCATCCTCCTCTTTAGAAGCTGTCCTGCGACGGTTACTGGTAGCTGCAGCCTTTGCTTTGGCAATAGCCTCCGCCTTATCTGCCTCTTCTTTCTTATCAGGAGTGGCCTTCTTAGCAGTAGCCTTTTTAGCAGTCTGCTTGGCTGGCTTTGCCTTTTGGTTAGAAGATTTGCGACCGCCTGTCATCTGTTGTGCCGACTGGCTAGCTTGTTCATCAAGAATTTGATAAACCAACTCCTGCCGAGAGATCTTGGGCAAGCGTCCCTTGGTCCCTAGCTCCTCAGCGGCTTTATTGAGTTCATCATCACTAAGAGCATTGAGCTCAAAGAGCGTATAACTTTGTGCCATAAAGAAAAAACAATGTATGCGCTAGCCCACTAAGACTATCACCATATGCATCGCTCCACTGAGGAGCCTGCAATGAGCATATACAGCTAACGCTTTATTAATATGGAAGTATTAAAAAGAATATAAAGTGGGCAGTGATGGATTCGAACCACCGAAGGCGTAAGCCAGCTGAGTTACAGTCAGCCCCATTTGGCCACTCTGGTAACTGCCCATCTAGCAAAAAAGCTAGCAAAGTCTTAGTATATATAAGGAGTAGCACCTCCTTAACTGTCGCAAAGTTACGAATATATCACGAGATACCAAAACAATTGACCGATTAATCGTCAAGATCTTCAGTGATGAGCAACCCATTGGCGACCTCTAAGGCCTTATCATAGCCTACTAGCTCACCAAGGATGGCTGCACCAAAGTTGAATACATAGCCTGGGCCACGGCCTGTAATGATCTGTCCGTCCACAACTGCTGGTTTCTCCTTGTACTTTGCTCCATCTAGCTCCTTATCAAAGCCAGGGTAAGCGGTTGCTTTCTTCCCCTTCAAAAGGCCCATACGTCCAAAGACCAGTGGAGACGCACACATCGCAGCGATATGCTTACCTGCCTCAAGATGACGCTTGATGATTTCTCTTAGCAACTCGCACTCAAATAGATTGGTAGCTCCAGGCATACCTCCAGGCAGAGCGACAGCATCTACTACCTCATCCTTTACCTCCTCAATAGTATAGTGAGCCATAAGCTGTAACCCGTGCGATGAGGTGAACTCCTTCGTAGGATTGATAGAAACAAAATAGGCATCCACACCGCCTCGCTTTAGGGTATCATAAGTACCGACAGCCTCGGTCTCCTCCGTGCCATTGGCCACAAAAATATAAACTTTCTTTGTCATAGTCATCTCGTCTTATAAGGTTCATTAATTAAGTTGGAAGCGGTAGGTAATGGTACCTTTTTGGTTATTCTGTCCCTCCACTGCATTAAATCTTGTAGCCAAAGCTGCCTTTCGGGCACTCTCCCTCAACGTTTTATTACCAGTCGTGGTACCTGGTCCAATAAATGCATCTTCCACCTTGCCTGAGGGGTTGACAAAAATGGTGACCACGACCACCCCCTCCTCCTGTACCGAATAGCTAGGCCTCTGTAAAGCAGTTCCAGCAGCCAAGCCACGGCCAGCAAGAGAAAAGCTACCAAATCCACCTACTCCGGCATTGGCTCCTCCAGAAGCAACATTGCCATCAGGCGAACCAGCCTTACCGGCAGGTGCCCTCGGGTCACGGTATTTGAAAAAGCGCCAGAGACACTCCTTCGGATTGCGTCACGTCTACGTGCCGCCTCTTGCTCCTCACGCTTCCGCTGTTCCTCTAGCCTCTTTTGCTTCAGTCGTCGCTGCTCCTCAGCATTATCCTTCTTTGGCTTCTCAGGAGCCTTCACCTCAGGAGCTTCGGGCGTCTCTTGTGTCAAAAGTCCATTATCCTCCACTTGAGGAGTTGGCTCTGGCGACTCAGCTTGATAGTCGGGCTCCAACTGGTGAGGCATAAACATACCAGAAGCGAGGGGTGTATCACCGATATTGACCAGTATTCCACCGCCCTCCTCGGGCACTTCAGACTTAAGGAACAAAAAGAGAAGCAAGACTATTGCCACCACATGGATAGCAATGGTGGTCACCAACGCTATCGCACGATTTCTATTATTCTCTCTATTATTAGGCATAGCTTACTCCAATGCTCTCGTAGCCAAAACCATCTGATAGTGGTTCTCCACTGCTATATTGAGCAGCTTCACAATCTCACGATAAGGCACCTCCTCATCAGCATAAAGTGCCACATACATATCGGGATTGGCCTGCTTTGTCATCTCCAGATAAGGGGCAATCTCCTCAAAGGTCACCGCCCTATCCTCTTCGCCTTCCATACCAACGAAGTACTGCAAGTCGGCAGTCAGTACAATACGTGTAATCGCTCTAGGAGTAGTCTGCTGGCTAGATCGAGGCAAAGTCACCTTAAGGGCACTTGGCACCACAAGCGTGCTACTCACCATAAAGAATATCAGGAGTAGAAATATGGTATCCGTCATAGACGCCATACTAAAGAACTCCATTGCCTTGCTCTTACGCTTCAGTTTCATCTCCCTGATGGCTCGTTAATAAGGTCCATAAACTCCAGTGCCTCTTGCTCCGACTTTGTGATCACCTCATCCACCTTAGTAGTAAGATAGTTGTAAGCGAAAAGAGCCAAGATACCGACTACAAGACCACCCACCGTACTGACAAGTGCCTCATAGATACCTCCAGAGAGAAGGCTAATATCTACAGCCGAACCAGCATTCGCCATATTAAAGAACGCCTTGATCATACCCGTCACCGTACCCAAGAAACCAATCATCGGAGCCCCAGAGGCCACAGTAGCCAGTACTGGAAGTCGCTTCTCCAGCTTTGCCACTTCGATATTCCCTACATTCTCAATCGCAGCAGAGATATCAGCCATGGGACGACCAAGCCTTTGAATACCCTTTTCCACCATTTTAGCTCCAGGGGTCTGCTTACTTTGGCAAAGCTCCAGTGCCGATTGTATCTTACCCTCACGGATATAGTCACGTATCTTGCTGGTAAAGGTCTCATCCTTTTTACTCATACTCTTAAGCAAAAGAAGACGCTCCACAAAGACATATAGAGCGATCAGAGAGAGGATCAATAGCACCACCATCAACCATCCTCCCTTCGTTGCTAGCTCCCAGATTGATATCTCCCCTACACCATTGGTCACAGCGGTGGTACCGCTCTCCGATAGATTGGGCATCGCATTATATAGAGTATCACCAGCCACTTGAAGTATTGTACTTAGCATAAAATCGATTAAATATATTATTTCTTTTGTTTCAAACAATCCAAATACCGCCTCACCGTCTCCTCCAGTCCTAGATACAAAGCATCACAAATCAAGGCGTGCCCGATAGAAACCTCCGCCAAGTTAGGAATACACTTATCGAGAAAAGCGAGGTTATGCAAGTCGAGGTCGTGACCCGCATTAAGCTCCAAGCCCACCTCCTCAGCTACCTTTGCAGCACGGACAAAAGGCGCTACCGCAGCTTCCCTATCAATATGATAGTTGGCAGCATAAGGCTCCGTATAAAGCTCCACGCGATCCGAGCCCACCTCCTTCGCAGCACGGATATTATCCGCATCCGTATCCACGAAAATAGAGCTCCGAATACCTCTCTCGTGCAACTGCCCAATAACCTCACAGAGGAAGTCAAAGTGCTCACGCACCTGCCACCCCGCATTACTAGTCAGCACCCCAGGTGGGTCTGGCACCAGTGTTACCTGCGTTGGCTCCACCTCGAGCACCAGTCTCATAAATTCAGGCGATGGATATCCCTCGATATTAAATTCCGTTGTCACCACCTTCTTAAGGTCGTATACATCGGCATATCTGATATGCCTCTCATCAGGGCGAGGGTGCACCGTGATACCCTCCGCTCCAAAGTACTCAATATCCTTAGTAACCTGAACTAGGTCAGGATTATTGCCACCCCTTGCATTCCTCAGAGTAGCGATTTTATTGACATTTACACTCAATCTAGTCATACCGACACCCTTTCTTATAGCTTAGATAGGTGATGCCCCATCTTACTCTTCTTCGTCAGGAGATAGTCGTGATTGTACTCATTCGGCTTAATCTCAATAGGCACAATCTCCGTCACCTCTAGCCCGTAGCTCTCCAGCCCGATCCGCTTCACAGGATTATTGGTCATCAATCGCATCTTCTCCACACCCAGCTGACGTAGTATCTCCGCACCCACACCATAGTCACGCTCATCAGCTCTACAGCCTAGATGCAGATTGGCCTCCACCGTATCCAAGCCCTCCTCCTGCAGTTTGTAGGCAGCGATCTTATTCATAAGTCCGATACCACGTCCCTCCTGCTGCAAGTAGACGATCACACCTCTACCCTCATCCTGCACCTTCCGCATCGCCTCATGGAGCTGATCACCACAGTCACAGCGGTAAGAACCAAAGATATCACCCGTCACACAACTGCTATGCATACGCACTAGGACAGGCTCAGAAGTTGAGACATTACCCTTAATGAGAGCCACATGCTCCATACCATTGCTTTTTTGCTTAAATGGGATCACCATAAAGTCGCCATAAGCTGTAGGCAGGTGCGCCTCCACACCCTTCTCCACGATACTCTCCGTGCGAAGACGATACTTAATCAAGTCGGCAATCGTGATGATCCGCATACCATACTTCTCCGCAATCACCTGCAGCTGTGGCATACGCGCCATCGTACCATCCTCATTGATTATTTCGATAAGACAAGCGACCGGCTGTAGCCCTGCTAGCTTACACAAGTCCACCGAAGCCTCTGTATGGCCAGCCCTACGTAGTACCCCCTTACTCCTAGCCCTAAGCGGATTGATATGGCCAGGCCTTCCGAAGTCCGAAGCCTTCGCTTCAGGGTCGGCCAAAGCATTGATCGTCGTTGCACGGTCATACATAGATACCCCAGTAGTCACCCCCTTGCCATTCAAGTCCACCGTAATGGTGAAAGGCGTTTCATATTGCGAAGTATTATCCGACACCTGAAGTGGTAGCTCCAACTCTGCGCACCGCTCCTCCGTCATAGGGGCACAGAGTACACCTCTTCCGTGGGTCATCATAAAGTTGATAATCTCAGGAGTCACCTTCTCCGCTGCGATGATAAAGTCCCCCTCATTCTCACGGTCTTCATCATCCACAACGATCACTATCTTACCGGCTATAAAGTCCTCGATAGCCTCCTCGATTGTACTTAGCTTAAATTCCATTTCTACTCTTATTGTATTAGTTATTTAGTTTTGTCTCTCAATATCCTTCAGCAACACCTTATTGTACTGCTTAATCGCCTCCACCCCAGCAATATACCTTTTATTTCGCAAAATATAAAGCAGGTAGCAGACCCCACCCACTGGGAAAAGCAACATCAAAATCCAGTTAGCCCACCGCTTAGGAGCCCGCCACTCCCTGACCAAACACTCCAGATAAGGATACCCCTCCAGATGGCTCACCAGCTTATAGTCACGGCTATGCCTCAAGTGCCCCACCAGTTGCTCCACCCGCCGATAGAGCTCCCTTCGCCGAGCGAAGTAATCCTCCTGCATAAAGAAGTGCCAGTAGCCTAGCCTTCCAGCCTCCAGTTGCGAACCTGCCAATTGATCCAGTGCCAGTAACTGCTCCTTCGCCAAGTCATAGTCCACCGACTCCATCGTCACCTCCTTGTACTCCACTGTCCGCTTCGTACGAGCGCTAAAGAGCGTGCGGAGGCGCGTCACAAAGTCAAGGTTCAGGCGATTAGTATCCCTCGCTGCCACCACACAGAGGAACACCCCAATCGGAATCAATACCATATTGGGGAGCCACATGCCCACCCAAGTAAGGAGCGTACCC
>USJF01000017.1 GCA_900554935.1 uncultured Porphyromonas sp. | reverse complement strand
CATTATTTTTGTAGTAAGCCGAAGCTAGGTTGTAGTAGATCTCGGCCGTTGGCTCTCCCTCCTCAAGCGCTTTATTGAAGCACTCAATAGCCTTCGGATAGTCTGCATCACTGTAGGCTGCCACTCCCTCCTCAAATAAAGTAGCAAAGAGTGGTAGACTGAGCGATAGTAACGATATTATATATAGTAGTTTACGTCTCATTGGATCATTTACCTTTTAATTTCTGCACTCCATCTATCACTGTGGCAGCCTGATCATAGAGGTGCTCACGCTCCTCAGTCTCACTTGGGGAGTAACGAGCTACCTCCAGCGTACTAAGGGTATTTATAGCCTCGTCAACTAGCTCCTCACTAGCTCCTCGCTCCTTCATCTCTGTAGCAATGTTTTCTTTCGAAAGTTCGGAGAGTGGAATATGGAGCTTAGCACTCAAGAAATCACTTAATCCTTTCAGCAATGCCTCGTAGTAGGCTGAGTCTTCACCCTTATTACGCATTTGATAGGCTATCTTTAGATACTTCTGAGCCATCTTGCCAGCACGTCGGCTTCTATTAGACGCTGTATCGGCATTGTCCGCCTCATTTTTACGATCTATCAAGATCGCGATGAGCAATAGCGCCACTAGAATAAGGTAAGTGAGGAAGTAGAGGGTATTATTTGTTGTGTTGAGTGTCGTTGCTCGTTTAGCGCCCTTGAGGTAGCGTATGTCCTTTCCTAGATACTTTACATCTTCCTTATTAGAGAGACCCGACACTGCAGGAGCATCAGAGGCTTCTCCCTTATCAATATGCACCTTCGTTTCGGGAAGTGTAATGGTTTCATACTGACCTTTCGCAGGATCGAAGTATGAAAATGGGATAGCAGGTATCACGAAGTCTCCAACATGCTTAGGGACAGCAAAGTACTCCTTCGCTCTAGTACCTCTCGTCTCACCACCTCGTACGCCCGTATCATCGCTCTCCTTAGGGTCATAGGTATCAAAGCCTTCAGGGAAGATTGGCTCAGGGATCTTAGCCAGTTTGATATTTCCCTTGCCCTCCAAAGACAACTTCATAGTGAAGCTCTCATTGGTCTTGAGTACTTTGGTGGGTACAGACATATTGAGAGAATACTGCCCTACTGCGCCGGAGAAGTTTTCGGGCTTAGGCTGTGGTAAGGCTTTCACATCGATCGTCACAGGCTTGGTCTTTACTTTCTTCCGAATCTGCTGGAAGTTGTCGAAGAAAGCGTCGAAGATATCTCGCTTAGGATTGGAGATTGGCATACTCACTACCATCTCAAACTCCGCTGGTTTGATGACTAATTTTCCTGCCCGCTGTGGATAAAGCACAACCCTTTGGATCGTGGCAGCATAGTAGAGCTTACCATTAACTTTCTCAGCTTTATAATAGGCTTGAGAACCATCATCCTCCACATACTGTACGAAGCCTTCGTAATCAGGAAAGGACGAACTGGCAAACTGAGTATCCTCCAGCCTTGAATAGAGCTTATAAGTGATCTGAACTGCCTCCTGCTCATACACTTTGGTCTTACTAGGAATGGCCACGATATATAGGTCTTCTGCTGCAATTCCTTGAGACGAGCTACCTGTCGCATTGCTCGGCTCGGCCGCATCGGCACTAAATACCGTAATACGCCTTGAAGAGGAGCGATAGTTAGCTCCAGATACCTCTACCGTTGCCGAAGGAAGGACATAATTTCCCTCCTTATCTGCTATGAGTGTATAAGTAAAGCTGGTGGTTCGGCTTGAGCTTCTCTTGCCATTGATGATGCTCATACTCGAACTGCTACTCTTTGCTGGGCCATATACGACTTCCAAACCTGAAGGTGCAGAGAACTTAATATCTTTAGCCGAGGCATTGACCGTAAAAACTACCCTAAAAGGTCGGCCGGCAATAATCTGACTCGGTACTTCTACATCAAAAGCTACCTTATCCTGCCCCCACAAGTGGGTGGTGAATAGGGTAAGGAGCAATAATAATATATATCGATTGAATCGTATCATCATCACCAATTTTTAGGTCTTGACTTCTTGCCTCGTTGCTGTTGTTGCTTCATCTGCTCCACCTTGCGCTGAGTATCCTTCTCATCTTGAATGTAGGCTTGAAGAATCTTCTCTGCATTATCTTGGCTCATTGTTTCAGCATTCTGAGGCTGCTCTTGTTGTTTATTAGGCTGATCTTTTTGCTGGTTTTGTTGCTGATCCTGCTGATTTTGTTGTTGCTGATTATCTTGCTGCTGTTGATCCTGGTTCTGCTGATCATCTTTATTATCCTCGTTATTCTCCTGTTGCTGTTGCTGTAGAAGTTTCTGGGCAAGTGCCAAGTTGTAACGAGTCTCCTCATCTGTAGGTCTACGTCTTAGTGATTCTTTATACATATCAACCGCCTTGGCGTAGTCCTTCTTAGACATTGCTAAGTTTCCAGCATTATGCGCTACATCGGCAGCCTGTTCCTTTGGAAGAATCTTAACCTCCTTAAGCAGTTCTTGGAAAATCTTATCAGCCTCATCACCTCGCTCCGTACGCAAAAGAGTATTGGCGAGGTTGAAATTAGCCACTTTGTCACTCGGATTTATCTCAAGTGCTTTGCGGTACTTCAGTTCAGCCTTATCGTATTTCTCCTTCTGATAAAGTTTATTTCCACTACGCTCCAAGTGTCGCACCTCTTTTTGAGCCAAGCCCGTGAGAGAAAAGGTGGTGAGTAAACTTAATATCAATAATATCCGTTTCATCATTCCTTACTTTTATCTGACCTACGCTCAAAGAGTTGGACACGTCTAAAGTACCTATTCTTGCGATCGAGCAATAAGAAATCTAACCACAGCAGGAGCAACGCAAGCAACAGTGGTATATAATATAGCTCGTTGTAGGCAGTATAAACCTTCATCTCCAACTCTGCTTGCTCCAGTTTCTTAAGAGACTCCTCCAGTGCTCTAACCGACTGCGACACATCACTTGCTCGGACATAAATTCCGCCCGAAGCGGCAGCGATCTCCATACCAAGTTGCTCATTGAGTTTAGTAATCACCATCTTACCCTCAGCATCTTGGAGGTAACCGCCCTCCGGCAGAGGAATAGGACCACCATCAGTAGAGCCAACTCCTAGTACATTAACTAAAATACCCTGCTTCTTTGCCTCCTCAACTGCCGATAGCACATTTCCCTCGTGGTTTTCTGCATCGGTAATCAGAACAATAGCACGCTTCACCTTTTCATCACTTGAGAAGCTACGGATACATAGCTTAACAGCCTGCTCCAGTTGCGTCCCCTGTACCTGTATCAAGTCGGGTGAGGCATTATCCAGAAACATCTTGGCTGAAATCATATCTCCTGTGATCGGGAGCTGTACATATGCGTCACCAGCGAAAAATACAAGACCAATCTTGTTATTATCCAGTTTGTCTATAATCTTCGATACAATCGCTTTAGCACGAGCCAAACGATTCGGCTTCACATCGTCCGAAAGCATTGAGTTGGAGATATCCATTGCTACCATCAACTCGATACCCTCACGCTTTACAGTCTCACTCTTAGAGCCTAGCTGTGGCCTAGCAAGCGCTACCACCAGCATCGACAAACAGAGTAATATCACCAAGTCTTTAGCCAGCTTTCTCCGCAAAGAGAGGTCTGGCATCAAAAGACGCACCAACTCAGTCTCACCAAACTTCTTTAGTTCTCGACGCTGACGACTCATCCTCCATATCAAGAAGATAGCCACCAGTAACAATGGGAGCAAAAGGAATAGTATATATGGGTGTAAAAATCTCATTATGGCATCCTCCTAAATAGCGTACTACGAAGTAACAGTGCAGTAAATAACAAAATCAGAGCGACCCAAAGATAAGGAGGGAAAAGCTCCTCCTTTTGAGTAAAACTCTCGACCTTCATCTTCACCTTTTCTAGTTGATCTATCTCCTCGTAAATCTTGTACAAGCTATTATTGTCCGTAGCTCGGAAATACTGTCCACCAGTGGTAGAAGCTATCTGCTTCAAGCTAGCTTCATCTATCTCAACTGGCATATTAACATACTCAATACCTAGATAAGTCTGGATAGGAAAGAGGGCTTCACCCATAGTCCCCACCCCTATGGTATAAACACGTATCCCGAAGCTAGCAGCAATTTCAGCGGCGGTCACTGGTGCGATAGTACCGGAGTTATTAGTACCATCCGTGAGGAGTATCACCACCTTGCTTCCCTCCTTGATCTCCTTGAGACGGTTTACAGCCGTTGCCAGTCCACTACCTATAGCGGTACCGTCATTCACGAGCCCCATCTCTACGCTATTGATCATATTAAGTAGCACCGCATGGTCAGTCGTAAGTGGGCATTGCGTATAGCTCTCACCAGCGAAGACAACCAATCCGATATTATCATAAGGGCGAGAACTGACAAACTCCCCTGCCACACTCTTCGCCGCCTCAAAACGATTAGGTTGTAAGTCTTTTGCCAACATACTACCCGAAATATCAAGAGCCAGCACGATATTGATTCCCTCCGTACTCTCCGTAGAATAGGCATTGCTACTCTGCGGGCGAGCCAGAGCAATTACTCCCGATACGAATCCCAATAAAGCCAAGGCAAAAGGCAACCAACAGAGACGCGTACGCCACGATACTCTACGCCCTCTAAAGGCTCCAATGGTACTAAGCGTAAAAGTAGCTGGTCGCTTCTCACGCCAAAGGTAGAGCCATATTGCCAACGGCACCAATAGCAGCAATAAGAAATAATATGGATGAGCAAATGTCATAGCTTAGCACCTCCCTCTTCTGCTTTAACATCTTCCGAAGGCTCCTCTGCAGGTCTCTGGGCCTCAATAAACGCCACAGAAGCAGAGAGCAGACTGATATTTTCATCCGCCACAGGTTGGAACTTAGCAAACTTTGCCAAATCGGCAGTCTCCAAGATTCTAGCGAGCTCACTATACATTTTATCTCTACCAACTTGCGACTTAAAGGCCTCCAATATCTCCGAGCTAGTCATATCCAGCGTCGTAATGCCGTACACACGGAAAATATACCGACGCAAAATATCCGTAAGCCTAGTATAATACTCCTTTACCCTATTCTGCTGCCAAAGCTCCTCACTCTTCAGAGCCTCAACACCTAGTATTGCCTCTTGATATGGGTCAAGCAATGGCACCTCCTCATGCATCTTCTCGTCACCCTTTCTCCTATTCTTCAGGTACCTCACTAGGAAGAAAATACCCACACCTAATGCGATTAAACCAAGGAGAATATAGAGATAAATAAGGTAGTCCTGCCATACAAATGGGGGCTTCCACTGCCCTTTAATATCACTATATTGATCAGGGTGGTCTAGATCTACTGGTACAGTATTTACCACCAGACTTAGTTGATCATTGGCAGTATATAATGAGTCACCCACCAAAGCAGAGATATTTCTAAGTTGGTAATTTGCAGAGTCAAAAGAGGTAATCACCACATCATAGACCAGCTCCTTCAGCCGATCATTGATCATAGTAGAGTCCACCAACTGACTCTCAATAATCTCCACCCCCGATACCAACGTATCTTCAGGCAATACCAATCGCATTACCTCTGTGCGAGGGTAGACCACCTTCACATTGAGCTTCACCTGCTCCCCAATTAGGATGGCCGATCGCTCCAGTGTCGGAATGATCCGTACCCCTTCCCCATCTCCTTTAGCTAAGAGAGATATCGGGGCAAGGAGTAGTGTCACAAGCCACCCTATACACCTTATATATATCCTATGTTTCACCGATTACTCTTATTAAATAGTCGTTGCAGTGCCGGCACATAATCTTGATTAGTCGGCATACTCGTAAAGGTGATATCATACTTCGTGAGTGCTTCCCGCATTCTAGCGGTGATACGCTCCCAATAGCTACGATACATCTGGCGGATACGCTCCGAAGAGCTATCTACCATCGCGATCTCACCACTCTCCGCATCCTGCACCCGAAGCAATCCCACATTTGGAAGCTCCGCCTCCTTTGGATCAAATACCTGCATCGCCAGCACCTGATGCTTACGGCTCACCACATTAAGCGTCGACTCATATTCACTCTCATCTATAAAGTCGGAGAGAATAAAGAGCGTGCACTGCTTCTTCTGCACATTATTGGCAAAAATCAGAGCTTGAGATAAGTTAGTTCCCTTACCCTTAGGCTCCAAACGCAAAATCTCAGTAAGGATATGGAGCACATGCTTTCGACCCTTACTAGGCGGAATATACTTCTCCACTCTATCGGAAAAGAAGATCACTCCCACCTTGTCATTATTAGTGATCGTACTAAAGGCCAGCGTTCCAGCCACCTCGGCAATCAACTGACGCTTAGTCCGCTCCACAGTACCAAAAAGTCCACTCTCAGAGACATCCACCAGAAGCATCATCGTCAGCTCACGCTCCTCCTCATACACCTTAATATAAGGTCGGGCATAGCGAGCAGTCACATTCCAGTCAATATCCCTCACATCATCCCCCAACTGATACTCTCGCACCTCACTAAAAGACATACCACGTCCCTTGAAGGCCGAGCGATACTCACCAGAGAATATATTCTGTGAAAGTCGCTTAGACTTTATCTCGATTCTACGTATTTTACTTAAGAGATCCTGTGTCTCCATTGCAAAAGCATCAAGGTACCTGTACTTTATTTAGGATCTCGCTGATGATCTCCTCAGGCACTAGATTATTGGCCTCCGCCTCATAGCTCAAAGCGATCCTATGGCGAAGCACATCATGGCACACAGCCCGCACATCCTCAGGAATTACAAAACCTCTATGCTTAATAAAGGCATAAGCCCTTGCAGCCAACGCCAGGTTGATAGACGCACGTGGAGAAGCACCATTGCTGATCATACCAGCGAGATGCGACAAGCCCGCCTCCTGTGGGAATCGTGTAGCAAAGACAATATCCACGATATAGCGATGAATCTTCTCATCGATATAGACTTGATGAACAATATCCCTCGCCTTGAGGATTTGATCCGTAGTCACCACAGGGGTTACCTCAGGCTTCTCCCTACGGATCTGCGACTGCACGATCTGCTGCTCCTCCTCCTTCGTTGGATAGCCCACTACCACCTTCAGCATAAAACGGTCGCTCTGCGCCTCTGGCAGTTGATATGTACCCTCTTGGTCAATAGGATTTTGTGTAGCCATCACAAGGAAAGGCTCTGGAAGCTTAAAGGTCTCCTCCGCAATCGTCACCTGTCGCTCCTGCATCGCCTCCAAGAGTGCGCTCTGCACCTTAGCAGGGGCACGGTTGATCTCATCTGCCAATACCAGATTAGCAAAGATAGGACCATGCTTCACACTAAATCGCTCATTTTTCTGACTGTAAATCTGAGTACCGATCACATCAGCAGGGAGCAAGTCGGGGGTAAACTGTATACGGCTAAACTTAGCATCCATCAGGTCGGCCAGAGTTTTAATCGCCAAAGTCTTTGCAAGTCCAGGGACACCCTCTAGCAAAATGTGACCATCGGCCAGCAAACCAATGAGAAGGCTCTCGCGTAGGTGCTTCTGCCCTACGATCACACGACTCATACCACTCTCCAAGAGGTCCAAGAAGTGACTCTCACGCTCAATTAGCTCCGAGAGAGCTCTCACGTCTACTCTATTTTCTTCCATCTATATTGATTGATTATCTTGTTTATAAGGCTCTTCACCAAGAGACCCATTATAATATATCCCACACCATTCCCTCCCTACCTATTGCAAGCAAAGATAAGGAATTATCGGCTCCTCTCTCAATATCACGTAATAAAGAATGCTAAAAGGAAATGATGCAACTATAAAATAGCATCAAAAGTCGAGCCACTCATCCCCTTCATCCCCCTCCTCATGGGGAAGATGCACGATAGCAGTAGTAGCTCCAAAGGTAAGGACATCACCATTAGAGAGTCGGCGATGCTCACCTTGCGCTATCTCAGCGCCATTCACGAAGGTACCAGTCATACTATCATTATCCAGCACATCCAAATGGCCATTCTTATCTAGCTGAAAGTAAGCGTGCTGCCTATCGATACTTGGGTCGGCAGTCAAGACCTGCAACTGAGCAGAAGACCTAGGATTATACCTGCCAAAGAGACTCTTCCCCTCAGGAATCTGAATAGTTTGTGGCTTGGTAAACTCCGTCTCTATAATCTCCAAATAAATGGCATCCTCCGAGAAGCAAGAGCCTTCGATACTCACTGCCTTAATTCTCCTATCTCTATGCTGCAACGCTTCGGCAGCGGTCCGATAAAGAGCAAAAGGTTGCTTACACTTTTCGCAGACCACACGCTCGGCACTATCTTGATGGTGATGATTAGAAGTGACTTCCAACGAAGCCCCACAATAAGGGCAAGTAATCACTGTAGACATTGGTATATCTCCTCTCTTATTAAAACGAATAAAAAACGCTACATTCCTACCCCTAGCCGACCATTATCCAAATAGCTATAGTAGCCATTGTCCGTAAAAATCACATGATCCACCATACTAATCCCTATCAGGCGACACGCCTTGTAGAGCTGCATGGTCACATCATCGTCGTCTTTGCTAGGCTGTAGACTTCCTCCAGGATGATTATGCACCAATGCCAAAGCCGGCAACTCAAGCCTAAGAACAGTGCTCAATATCACCCTGATATCTGCGGTAGAATTGGTCAATCCTCCTTTTGAAATCCTAATCTTCTGTTGTGCAATCAGTCGCTGATTAAAGAGTACCACCCAAAGCTCCTCATGCGATAGATTGTAAAGGTCGGTATATATATAGTCATAGATCATCTGGCTATTGGTTAGTTGCTTTCCCTCATCATCCAGCTTTTTCTTATGGCTAACCGTCCGCATTCCTAGCTCCAGACAAGCAAGGATATTGGCTTTCTTCGCCATCCCTACTCCTTTTATAGGGATAGCACACCCAGTACTCAGTGCCTCATAGAGCCGAAATAGGTTCTTGTCCACTGAGTCCAGAATTAAGTGGGCTAGCTGTAGCGCATTAATTCCTTGTAGCCCAGTCCCCAATTGTATCGCCATCAGCTCAGCATCACTCAGTGCCTTAGGTCCCTGAGTAAGAAGCTTCTCCCTCGGGCGTTCGGACTCTGCTATATCGGTCATCCGAATATGGTCCATGGGATAGTAGTCAGTACGATCCTGCCTGTCACGCTTTGGCATAGCTCTCAATTGGTATACTTTTCATTAAGGCTATTCGCCTCAGCCACCACCTGGCGGAGCTTCCCCTCATCTCCTCTACGGCAAATGAGTAGCACATCATCCGTCTCCACTACTAGCATACTATCTATCCCCTGTAGCACTACCAACTTCTCAGGGTCATTAATCACCACCAAGTTGCTCCGGCTATCATTATAGATAGTTTGCCGGGCACCGATCGTAGCATTGGCATTAGCATCCTTTTCCGTCAGCTGGTAAGTAGAGGACCAAGTCCCCACATCAGTCCATCCCATATCCGCCACAAGCATCAGTACCTTCTGAGATTTCTCCATCACAGCATAGTCAAAGGAGATATTGGGGCAATAAGGAAATACTTCACGGACATACTCCCCCTCACCCGAAGTACCCCAGATATCGGCATTACTGAAGAGACGCTCAGCTATCTCCGTGGCATACTTCTTGATCTCGTCAATCAACACCTTAGTCTTTGCCACAAAGAGTCCCGCATTCCAGTAAAATTCGCCACTCTCCATCAAGATACGAGCCATCTCACTATTTGGCTTCTCAATGAAAGTCTTCACCGGATAGCAGTGGCTCAGCGTTTCACCCCCCACCTCCACTGGTGGCTCAAGAGCCTGGATATAGCCATAGCCCACCTCAGGATAGGTAGGCTTGATACCTAGCGTCACAATCATATCGGTATAGGTAGCGTACTGAGCCGCTTCACCGATAAGGGTATGGAAAGTCGATTCATCCGTCACCAAATGGTCCGAAGGAGTAATCACCACCACAGCATCGGGATTGATCGCATAGATATGGCGTGTAGCGTAGGCTATAGAGGAGGCCGTATTACGGTTTTGAGACTCACAAAGGATATTCCCGAGTGGCAGACTAGGGAGCTGCTCCCTAACAATATCCTCATACTGCCAATTGGTGGCAATTAAAATCCGATCTGGAGAGATGCATCGCTGCATCCTTCGATAGGTCATCTGCAACAGACTTTCCCCAGTATTGAAAAAGTCCAAGAACTGCTTGGGATAGCTCTTCCGACTATAGGGCCAAAACCTACGCCCCACACCACCGGCAAGTATCACACAATATAGATTGTTGTAGAGTTTATCTGCTTGATTCATGATCATCGGTCTCTATATAGGTCAATCATAGAGGGCTTCAAAAGTCATCCACACCTCCATTCTTGCTACAAAGATAATCAATTATTCCCTAATCTTATGTACCTTTGGAGCACCATTAAATACCAACATCATAAATCATACCACTATGATACCATACTTCGAAGAGGCCGATATCGCAGTCACTATCTGTGACAAAGAGGGAAAGATCATTGAGATGAACGGGCAGTCTAGAGAGGTCAACCTAAAGCCTGGGCAAGACCTTATAGGCAAGAATGTACTTGACTGTCACCCAGAGCCAGCACGCTCACTACTGGAGCACATGATGACGCACGAGGAGAAGCATGTCTATACCATCACAAAGGGCTCACGCAAAAAGCTTATCTACCAGATTCCTTGGTACCAAGAGGGAGCCTACGCAGGATTTATAGAGCTCTCTATGGTGATCCCCGAGGAGATGCCTCACTATATTCGCCGACCCAAAACGGAGTAAGTGATACTAAGGATGTATGGGGCTATCTGGCCACCCCGCCTACAAGAGACACTACCCTAAGTTTAGTTTGTAACTCAGCAATTGCTTAGTTTGTAACTCGCCGATTACGGAGTTTGTAACTCAGCAATTGCTTAGTTTGTAACTCGGCAACTGCGTAGTTACAGACCTATCTTTCGTTTCCTCAATCCATTGATCATTAGCTGTATCTGTGGGTCGCTCAAAGTAACAGTATCCTAATGCCTCTTCTCAGCAACAATTGGTTTTTTTTCATTCCTTGAGAAAAATTGAATACCTTTGTCAATGCAAATGAATTTTTTAATCATAAATACAGAAAGAATATGAAGAGAATTTATACCATTGTTTCGGTTATTATCTTGGGATTTGCTAGCTCACTAACTGCTCAAGCTCAAGGCGGTCTGCGTTGGGGTATAATGGGTGGTGCCAACTTCAGCAAGTTCAGTACCAATAAGGAAGAATTAAAGAGCGATCTATTTACCGCTTTTCACGTGGGACCTATGGTTGAATACGAGCTACCTATCTTCCCATTGGCACTTGAGGCAGGTCTACTCTATTCACAGAAGGGTGCCAACTTTGGTGATGATGGAAAGGATTTTCTGAGCTTCAAGAGTAATCTTATTGAGATTCCAGTTAATGTAAAGGGCTATGTATTCAGCATCCCTGCAGCTCGCTTTTTCATCCTCGCTGGTCCTAGCTTCAACTTTGTATTGAATACCAATATAAACAAGATTAATGCGGACAAAATAAATGATATAAAGGCCAATAAAGTGGGCATAGGGCTCAATGCAGGTCTAGGTGTAGAAGTGCTCAAGTATCTACAGATCTCAGCTACATTCAATGCAGCGATGAGCGACAGCTACAAGCTTGAGAGTGCGTCAAAGTCATTTAACGACTTTTTCAATAAGAAAGAAAAGGGCTTCTCTGTAACTGCGAGAGTACTATTCTAAAGAAAAGAAAAAGCTAACCTATCATTGTTAGCTCAAGGGGCTTTTCATACGAAAAGCCCCTTAATGTATAACAAAATAGGAGTTAATATGAAAAAGTTACCAAATAAGGCAGTAATTATTTGGCGGTATCCATAAAGTTTTATAATTTAGCACACGAATTGAGAACCACGATGATGAAGATATAACAAGTCTGCCGTGAAAGAGATAATGGATGATAAGGAGCTAACTAATAGAGGTGATAGCTTAGTTCCGCTTAAGAAGGGCTTCTTCCCCAAGCTACTACAGCTTTGGAAAGAGGGTCTAAGGAGTATGACGTGGGGCAAACCCCTCTGGATACTCAATATCATCAAACTTCTGATCCTCTTCGGGGTACTCAAACTCTTTTTCTTCCCCAACTTCCTCAAAAAGCAGGCCGATACTAAGGAGGGCCAGCAGGAGTATGTCCGTAATGAGCTAGTACACCGGGCAATGGAGCCTGAAGCTACACCTAGCCCCATACCATCTGAAGGGGAAGAAAAATAGTTATCCCACTCATTAATAATATAGATACAATATATAAGCTTAATTTTTTACCTACTATGTTACTAAGTGCACTTATCGATTGGTCGCGAATACAATTTGCGATGTCAGCGATGTACCACTGGATCTTCGTTCCGCTTACACTTGGAATGGGATTTATTATGGCACTCGCCGAGACTAAGTACTACCGTACTGGGGACGACTTCTGGAAAGAGACGGCCAAGTTTTGGCAAAAGATCTTCGGAATCAACTTCGCAGCTGGTATTGCCACTGGTCTAATTCTAGAGTTTCAGTTTGGTACCAACTGGTCCAACTACAGCTACTTCGTTGGTGATATCTTCGGAGCTCCACTAGCGATTGAGGGAATGTTTGCCTTCTTTATGGAGGCGACTTTCTTTGCGGTGATGTTTTTTGGTTGGGACAAGGTATCAAAGAAGTTCCACCTCGCCTCTACTTGGCTCACCATTGGTGGTGCAACACTTTCGGCAGTTTGGATCCTTGTGGCCAATGCGTGGATGCAGTACCCTACTGGTGCGGCGCTTAATCCCGACACTGTGCGTCACGAGATGATCAGCTTCAGCGATGTAGCCCTATCTCCTGTGGCTATTTCGAAGTTCTTCCACTCTGTGATCTCTAGCTGGATGCTTGGATCTATCGTGGTAATGGGTATCTGCGGTTATTACCTACTCCGCAAGCGCAATGAGAGATTTGCACTAGAGAGCATCAAGCTCGCTGCTACGCTCGGATTGGTATCGGCTCTGCTCACTATGGTGACTGGCCATATGTCGGCAGGCCACGTGGCTACCTATCAACCAATGAAACTCGCCGCTATGGAGAATATGTATGAGGGAGGTGAAAAGGCTCCACTCAGCATCTTTGGTATCGTGAACGGTGATAAGGACAAAGCCGATTGGGCAAGTGATAAGAGCGACTACGCAGGAGACTTCAATATCTCGCTACCTACTGGACTATCCATCCTCTCTTTCAATGATCCTAATGCCTATGTGCCTGGTATCAAAAATATCCTTGAGGGGGGCTATACAAAGCCCGATGGTACCATAGCACTTTCTGCTGAGGAGCGTATCCAGAGAGGTAAGGTTGCGATCCAAGCACTTGCCGATTATCGTGCTGCTAAAGAGGCTGGCGACGAGGCCGAAGCAGCAGCTCAAAAGGAGATCCTTGATGCCAATTACGAGCACTTCGGATATGGTTACTTTGATAAGGTAGAGGATCTAATCCCTAATATCCCAATGCTTTACTACAGCTTCCGCTTGATGGTAGGTCTAGGATTACTATTTATATTGGTATGCCTTGTGCCATTGATTATGATCAAGCGCAATAAGGAGAAGTTTATCAATATGCGTTGGTACCACTGGGTAATGATTATTAGCATCCCACTAGTCTACATCGCATCACAAGCAGGATGGGTAGTAGCGGAGGTTGGTCGCCAACCTTGGACTATCCAAGATGCCCTCCCTGTACAGGCTGCAGTATCCAACATCGCTGCTGGTGCAGTGAAGACCACCTTCTTCCTCTTCCTCGCTCTCTTTACGCTGATGCTTATTGCTGAGCTTAGCATTATGCTACATGCGATCAAGAAGGGACCCAAAAATCATGTTTCAAACGACGCTCAAAACGAGACTAAATAATCGGGATAGAGTATGGATAAGTTAATTTTTCTACAAGACTACTGGTGGTTCATCATATCACTACTTGGCGGTCTTCTCGTATTTCTACTTTTTGTACAGGGTGGTCAGACTTTCGTCTTTTCACTTCACAAAAACGCATTACAGCAGAGGATGCTAGTCAATTCCACTGGTCGTAAGTGGGAGTTTACCTTTACTACGCTGGTGACCTTTGGAGGTGCTTTCTTTGCCTCTTTCCCTCTCTTCTACTCTACTAGCTTCTACGGAGCTTACTGGGTATGGATGCTGATTCTATTTTGCTTCGTTATTCAAGCAGTCTCTTATGAGTATCAAAATAAGAAGGGCAATGTATTTGGCAAGAAGACCTATCAGTGGGCACTATTCCTTAATGGTGTCCTCGGGCCACTGCTCATCGGTGCTGCCGTGGGAACTTTCTTTACGGGTGCCAACTTCGTGGTGGAGAGAACCAACCTTACCAATCTAGGTGGCAACCTCTCTGTCTCTACTTGGCAGGATTACAATGGGGTGATGCTCCACGGACTTGAGGCGGTACTCAATCCTTGGAACCTAGTGCTGGGACTTGCAGTGCTATTCCTTGCCCGCACTACTGGACTACTCTACTTTGTGAATAACGTGCGTGACGAAGAGCTCAACCAAGCTGCTCGTAAGCGTATTCTACCAAATGCAATTATCTTCTTGGTATTTTTCCTCGCATTTTTAGGGTACTTACTAACCGCAGAGGGCTTTGCCGTAGATCCTGCGACTGGAGTGGTATCAATGGAGAAGTATAAGTATCTCCACAACCTGCTACAGCAACCCGTACTACTAGTGGTATTGCTGATCGGTGTGGTAGGAGTACTAGCAGGTATTTTACTGACTGTCTTTAAGCCTCACTTTACCAAGGGTATTTGGTATGAGGGAGTCGGTGTAGTACTTGTGG